>CAZJHC010000018.1:0-22049 GCA_964545645.1 uncultured Saprospiraceae bacterium | reverse complement strand
GGTTTATCTAGGTCAAAATGGGGGAGCCAGTACGATTACCCAACAGTTGGCCAAGCAATTTTTCACACCCATCAAGAGCTCTAACCCACTCAAGCGCATATGGCAAAAGATGAAAGAATGGGTTATCGCAGTCGAGTTTGAACGGCGATATACAAAAGAAGAAATACTTGCCATGTTTTTCAACAAGTTTGATTTTTATTATAGTTCAACTGGGGTAGCGGCAGCAGCACAAGTATACTTTGCCAAGAATCAAAAAGATCTTACGATTAATGAAGCAGCGATGCTGGTCGGGATGTTTAAAAATCCTTATTACTATAATCCTGTAAAGCAGCCTGAGAGAGCTGCTAATCGCAGGAAAACAGTTCTAGCTCAGATGAGAAAACACGAGTTTATTACTGAGGAGGAGTATCAAGATGCTCGCAAGTCCGAATTGGATATGAGTAATTTTAAACGCAAGGAAAATTACTCAGGTTTAGCGCCACACTTTATGTCAGAATTAAAGAAATATGTGCGCAATCTCATCGAGAAAAATGGTATCACCAGAGCTGGTGGAGAAGAATATGATTTGGATCAAGACGGACTAAGGATTTATACAACTATAGATAGTCGATATCAACGTCATGCAGAAGAAGCGGCAAAGAATCATATGACATCCCTTCAAAAACAATTTGAGAACACATGGAGTGATAGGGATCTGTGGGAGTATACAGAAGACGGGGTAGATAATCTTGAATTAAGAAAAAGAGTACTCAACGCTCAAGTTGAAGCCTCTGAGAGATATGCCAATCTTAGGAAAAAGCATCTTTCGAAGATTACAAAAGACATCAGCGAAAACATAGAGGACGTGCGACTGTGGAACGCCGATATCATAAGAATGATAAGAGCTGACAAAGATCCAAAGTATTTTGCCGAATTATTGGGAAGAAGCTCGATTAGCTCTAAACAAAAGCTTGTATATGATAAGATAATGTCATCCAAGTATTGGCTCGAGCTTAAAAAATCCTGGGGAGATCTCGGAGAGTCTGCTATATCAAGTTTTAATGAGAAAGTAAATATGACTGTCTATAGCCATAATGGGCCGATAGAAAAGTTTATGACGCCGATGGATAGTATAAAGTACATGCTGAATCACTTACAGCTGGGTTCTGTAGCTATGGATCCAACAACGGGGTTCGTTAAATCCTGGGTTGGAGGGGTAGATTTTGAACATTGGAAGTATGATCATGTTAATGCCAATCGACAAGCGGGGTCGACTTTCAAACCATTCCTGTATACCACGGCTATCATGAATGGTTACTCGCCATGCTGGAAGGTCGAAGATATACAATATACGATCCCGGCTGATGAACCCAACTTTAAGCTGTCTGAGAGTTGGTCGCCCAAGAACTCTCGAGGTACCTTTACCGAAGAGAAATATACGCTGAAGGAAGCATTGAAAAAATCTATGAACTCAGTATCAACTTGGCTTGTCAAAGAATTGGGCTCAGTCGATGGTATCATACAACTCGCAGAAAATATGGGAATTGGTGAAGGTAAAGTAGGACGTTATCCATCTATTATCTTAGGAACTCCCAATGTGTCTGTCCTTGAGATGACTGCAGCCTATAGCACCTATGCTAACAATGGGATCAGTGTAAAACCGGTCTTCATCGAAAGCATCGAAGATAAAAACGGTGTTCTCATCTATCGGAGTGATGTGTCGCAACACCGCTCGATACCTGAAGATTATAATCATGTGATGGTTGAGATGCTCAAATATGCCGCTGGAGCAGTTTCCTGGAAGCTTAAATCAGATTTTGGTGGCAAGACTGGCACAACGAACGATCATGTGGACGCTTGGTTTATGGGGATTACCCCTAACCTCGTGATAGGTACATGGGTAGGAGGAGAGTATCCATGGATTAGGTTCACTGATTTTAGTTATGGACAGGGATCTTATATGGCTCGACCATATTATCTTGATTATATGTCTCGTATAGAATCTGATGACAATATTGACTTTCTAACCGAAGCTGTTTTTAGCTTTCCTTCTGACTTAGACATAGAACTGGATTGTACTAAGTATGAGTCTCTCCTCTCAGCTGGGAGGGATAGTACAGCCATTGATGAAGAATTTGAAGACCCTTTCTAACTATCCTTCTTCTCGAGATTTAATATTTTAGATATTTGCAGTCGACAAATGACCTTATGTCTAAGATAATAGATGGTATCAGGCGGATATGGACCAACGATAAGCCCAAGTCTTATCTAAAATGGATAGCTCGATCCTTGTGGAGTGTAACGATAGCTTCCATCATTACTGGTATCATTATTATTACAGCGGTGGCTTTGGGGGACTTGCCAGGTTTTGAAGATTTGGAAAACCCCAAGTATGATTTGGCGTCTACCATTTATGATATTAATCAAAAGCAATTTGGCAAGTACTACATTGAGAATCGACAATTCATTGATTATAATGAACTCTCGCCTCATGTTAGAGGTGCATTGCTGAGTGTTGAGGATTCAAGATATTTTTCTCATGCAGGTATTGATTTTAGGGCGCTCATGCGGGTAGCCATCAAGACGGTTGTACTACGTAGGAGTAGCTCAGGGGGTGGCAGTACCATATCCCAACAGTTAGCCAAACTCCTATTTGATAGAGAGTCTTTAAGAGGCAAGTCCAAGCTGTCACGGGCTGTGACTATAGCGTCCATTAAATTTAAAGAGTGGATTACTGCGGTTAAGCTTGAAAAAAGCTATACAAAAGAAGAGATCGTTGCGATGTATCTTAACAAATTTGAGTTTATTAATGGGGCACATGGGATAAAGTCCGCTGCAGAGATATACTTCGGTAAGGATCAAAGAAAATTAGAGATAGAAGAGGCCGCTACCTTAGTCGGAATGCTCAAGAATCCTGCTCGTTATAACCCCGTTAGATTTGAAGAAAGGACTAAAGGTCGTCGAGATGTAGTCCTGAGTATGATGTCTAATAAAGGACTACTCTCTAAAGCTCGCCTGGATACCTTGATGAGTCGACCTATTGATATGTCAGCCTTTAAGAGAGCCAGTCAAAGCGAAGGGCTTGCCCCCTATTTCAGAAGCGAACTAACTAAGTGGATAAAATCACTACTTATCAAAGAAGAATACCACAAACCTGAAGGGGGCGCCTATGATATCTATCGAGATGGATTGAAAATATATACAACCATCGATGTCAATTACCAAAAGCTCGCTGAAGAAGCGCTCAAAGAACATATGGCTGTACTCCAACAAAGATACTGGAGGGTTTGGGATAGGAAGGACCCACTAACCTTTGAGGCTGATGAATTTAAACAAGAGATAATACTCGAATCCATAGACCGTAGGATAAGAGATACAGAACTCTATAAATTGCTCTATAAAAAATATTTCACAGAGATAGAAACCAAAGCACAGGAAGAGTTCAATCTGACAATTAAGGAACCAACGATCAGAAGGTTGATCAATGATATAGGGTATCTCAACAAGATTCCGCAAGAAGTAAGAGAAGCTTACCGTCAAGTAGTCAAATCAGATGCTACCAAGACTCAGTGGGATGCCTTTCAGGCCAACCTAAAAGAAGCAATGGCTCAAAAAGTAACCGCTAAGGTGTTTGCATATAATGAAGAAGGTTACGAAGAGAAAGAAATGACTCGTATGGATAGCCTGCTGCACCATTTGAGACATCTGCAGGCAGGGCTGCTTTCAGTAGACCCCAAGACTGGCCACATAAAAGCATGGGTCGGAGGAGCAGATCATAGATATTTTAAATATGATCACGTAACTATGCGGAGGCAGGTGGGATCGACTATCAAGCCTTTTGTATATGCGACAGCCATAGGAGTGCAAGGGATATCACCATGCCAGGAGTATAGTGATATACAGTATACCATTGCTCCAGGAGACGATGGATTTATGGTAGATGCCGAGTGGTCGCCATCCAACTCTAACGGGTTATTTACAGAGAATTCTTATAATCTTTATCAAGGCCTATTATATTCTAAAAATTCTATCACCATACGCATAGTTAAGGAGATGGGTACTATAGAGCTCGTCCGAGATCTTCTGAACAATGTAGGGATTGACAAAAGCGAGCGCCTCCCAGGAGGCAGGTTGCTGGTTCCTAAGGTGCCATCTATTGCTCTCGGATCGGTAGATCTTTCCTTGATGGAGATGGCAGGAGGTTATACCACTTTTGCTAATAATGGTATCTATACAGAACCCATCTTTATTGATAGGATAGAAGACAAAAATGGCAAGGTAATTTATCGTAGTTCAACCTTCCAACGAAGAGCTCTTAATGCTACATACAATGCTGTCATGGTAGATATGCTTCAAAACAATACGGGAGGAGGCTTTGGACTCGGATTAAAGAGCCCAAATGGTGGGAAAACCGGTACTACCAATGATTATGCGGACGGTTGGTTTATGGGGATTACACCAAACTTGGTCACAGGTATATGGGTAGGTGGCGATGAAAAATGGGTGAGATTCTATACCCTTGACAATGGACAAGGATTTGTCATGGCACGTCCTATCTATCAAAAATACATGCAGAAGGTAGAAGCATCTGAAGATATAGACTTTGATATTACTGCCAAGTTTCCCAAGGCATCGTCAGCCGTACAAGACTTAATCGACTGCTCCCGATATAAACAAAAAGAACCAGAAGCAGAACAAGAGGAGAGATTGCAGCAAAAGATCGATCTTGAAGTGTTTGACGATGAGTTCAGTGATGAATTTGAAGAAGAGTTTGACACTATCGAAGTGGATACGACAAGGATATACTAATAAGACTTTAACTACTTCCGTCGATTACAATACTATTTAGGACTTTACCATACTAAGGCCTTTAGCTGCAATAATTAATTCATTATTGCTGTTTTCTTGAAGAGGAAATAGTATATGTCAATAGGCAAGTTAGTATTAATATGTATCAGCCTTAGCATCAGTGTATTAGCTATGACTCAAGATACGTACCGTCTGAGGTTGGCGTTATCTCAAGTCGATACTACTACTAAGGTTGCTTGCTACTATCTACAGATGTCCAATGGTGGGAACGAAGAGTGGTTTTTAGGCAATTCTAATATTTTTCTCTTTTATGACTACACAAGAGCTTGCTTTTTGCCAGATCAGTCTTCATTAGTATTAGACGATCTGATCTATGATCTCAATGATCTTGATAGGAATAGCAACAAAGTGGACAATTCTGGCTTCCCCTTGGACTATGAGGCTACTTTGGGTACGATTAGAGCGGGATTTTCAACTAATCTGCAGGGAGTAGCCATGGATACACTGGGGACATGGGTTAACACAGTAGAGCTATGCTTTTTGCTCAATTTTGACGATGTAGCAGATCCTTCGACTTGCTTTTTAGCAGATTTTATCAATCCAGAGATAGAGGCGTTACTTCCAGTGAGAGATATTGTACAAAAGTATGATCCAACTGTTTTTATCTCAGACGTGATAAGAGATACAGCATTCAATCTAATCCCGGATCGCACCAAGACAACATGTTTTATTTTTGAAGAGAATACAATGGAATTGTGTACCGATGGAATCGATAATGATGAAGACGGTTTGATAGATTGTGATGATACGAGCTCTTGTACTCCTGAAAACCCAAGTATCAATATCAATGCTCCCGGCGGATGCGATGACAGACCATCATTAATTAGGATTAATGGAGTGAGTGGTAATGCGACTTATAGTTTGGACGGTATAGACTTTCAGACGGATAGCGTTTTTACAGATTTGGCTGCTGGAGACTACGAAGTATTTATTCAAAAGAATGGCGTCTCAGAGTGTATGATCATGACCTTTGTAAGATTAGAACAAGAGGAATGCAGGGAAAATGATGATACATTATGTACAGATGGTATTGATAATGATGATGATGGCCTTGTTGATTGTGCTGACGATGATTGTATCCCGTTGATTAATGATGTTACGGTTACTCATCCTAATGACTGTCCAACGCTTATGAATGGGAGTATAGACTTAGAGATATCAGGTACTGGGGATTATGAGATTAGTATTGATAGTGGTATGACCTATCGCAGCATAGATGGATTAGTCGATATCTCCCCTGGAAGTTACCATCTCTTCTTACAGAATAGAATAACAAACTGTATAATAGAATATGATGCCAATCCAGTGATAGTCATCCCAGAAGAATTGTGCCCGGTAGAGCAAGGCTTTTGTGCAGATGGTTTGGACAATGATTTAGATGGACTGGTCGATTGTTCTGACCCCGACTGTTTCGCTGATGCAGCATGTGGCGATTTTCCAGCATTTTATATACCCAACGCTATTAACCCGTTTTCTCTTGATGGCAATCAGGAATTTGGGGTATATGTAGCCGACAATGCCGATATTATTATAGATCAGCTAAATGTATTCGATCGCTGGGGAAACCAAGTTTATGATATTTCACAGGTCTCTGCTCAAGATTTGAATCATAGATGGGATGGTACTTTCAATAGTTCAATAGTCTCTCCAGGAGTATATATGTATCAATTACGTCTATCCTCTGGCCCCTTGACGATAGAAGATTTTGGGGATATATCTGTCATTTATTAGAAAACTTCAATGAGCATGCCTGAATAAGCCTAATAAAACTCGTAAATTTCAACCCCTAACTTTGCCAAATGATACGCAGATTAATTATCCTTTTTTTGAGCTTTATAGTCTTCTTTGAAGTTCAGGCCCAACAATTATGGGTATACGAAGGACTGAGCCCGATAGAGACTGTTGATCGTGAGGTCTTGTCAGTACAAGACAATGCCAAGCTCCAAGCCTCGGTGAGGAGTCAGGGAGGAGATCGTGGTGCATTAAAGTTTGCCAAAAGTATCGATGCGACACTTTCTATAGTCAACCGAGGAACTTGGGAAAGCATAGTAGGCGACCGATCAGTATGGCGATTGCGAATTAAAAGCCCTGCAGCGTACTCTATAAATATTGGCTTAAAAGAATTTTATTTACCTCCGTCTGCGACGATGTACATAAGTGACATAGATCAAGAATATGTTATTGGCCCTATAACGGCAGCGGACAATGATGATCATCGAGAGTGGTGGTCACCGATATTGCCTTTTGATGAGGTGGTGATAGAGGTTCAAGTTGATACAGATGAAAAGGATCTCCTCAGTATGGATATCAGAAAGGTCAATCACGACTTTATGGGCTTTGGAGCGCTGTTGTCTGGCTCTTGCAATATAGATGTAGCCTGTGATGCTGATGATGGATTGTCTATAGTTGATCAGTACCGAGACATTATTAATAGTGTTGGGATGTATACGATAAATGGTGTTAGGATATGCTCTGGAGCACTAATCAACACGACAAGTAATGATTGTACACCATACTTTTTAACTGCTTTCCATTGTGAAGTAACTGCTAACAATGCAGCTTCAGTGGTTGTTTTTTGGAATTATGAGAACTCGACCTGTCGTCCTCCCAATTCAGCAGCAAGTGGCTCAAATGGAAATGGTCGTCTCACCAACTTTAATTCAGGGTCATCATTGGTTTCGGCATATGATGTGTCTGATTTTACCTTGTTGCAATTAGATGATCCTGTAGATCCAACATTCGACCCATTTTATTCTGGATGGAATGTTGATGGAGAAGTGTTCGATACCACATTTGCCATCCACCATCCTCGCAGTGAAGAGAAGAGAATAAGTTTTGATTTTGATAATTCTATTCCTTTTGTCGATCAGGTTTTTATGAGAGTAGATAACTGGGAGCTAGGCACTACAGAAGGGGGCTCTTCAGGATGTCCTCTTTATAATACAGATAAACAAATCATCGGCCAACTTACTGGAGGTTTAGCCTCTTGTGGTAATCTTGATTTTGATGATTTTGGAATGCTCAAGATTAGTTGGGAAGGAGGAGGAACACCAGAGACAAGACTCAAGGATTGGTTAGATCCGATTAATAGTGGCCAACTTCAAATTGATGGACGTTCTTGTATCAGCATAGCCAGTGTTACCCCAAGTTCGGTTTCTTTATGCAAAATCGATGCTCAGAGTGCTCAAGTATCTTTGATGGTCCAATCAGGATATGAAGATGGCGCATCTATATTTTTAAGAAATGTGCCAGAGGGAGTATCTGCAACTTTATCCTCTGATCGATTGACTACGGACCAGTCTGTTTTATTGACCTTTGACATATCTGATCTGACTCTGGATTTTGAAGGGTCGATTATTGTCGTTTTAAATGATGGCTTTACGGAGATCGAGAATATTATTTCAGTAGATTTTGATGCAGCAGAACCTCCATTAGCTGAATTAATTGCTCCGATGGATGGCATGAGAAACATCAATTTTGATATTAATTTCGAATGGGCAGATATAGCCAATTCTTATAACCTTCAGATAGCTAGAGATATAGGTTTTAATGATATCATATCTACTATTGAAAACCTGTCTGATAGTCAAATCAAAGTTAGTGGACTCGATGCAATGAATACCTATTACTGGCGAGTACAGTCCATCAATGAGTGTGGTACGAGTGCTTATACCGAGGCATTCTCTTTTACTACTGGCAATATTGTTTGCGAAAATTTCTCTTATCAAGGAGCTCCGCTGACTATTCTCACAGAATCAAATGTCGTCAGATCTATTATTACCATTGATTCAGAATTGCCCATAGCTGATATTGATCTTGTCAATATAACAGGGACACATACTTGGATAGCAGATCTCGAATTTAGACTCATTGGACCTGATGGTACTGTAGTTGACCTCCTAATTAATGGGTGCGAAAGCGAAGATGACTTTAATGTTTCCTTTGATGATGAAAGTGATAATGTCATATTAAATTGTCCATTCGTAGACGGAACGGCTTATCGACCACGCCAAGAGTTAAGTGTTTTTGATGGTCAATCGCCTGCTGGAGATTGGATATTAGAGATTACCGATGATGTCTTCTTAGATGGAGGGATCTTTGATACATGGACCTTGGAGTTATGTCTAATCAATGAAGACTCGCCTCGGTCGATTATTGCGTCACCATCTTCCTTAGATATTTGCCCTAAGCAATACGAACCTGTAGATATACTCGTCAATCTCAATGGTAGCTTTGATTCTTTTGTTACGATAAGTATTGTAGATGATCAGTCCAATCCTGTCGTAGACCCAATGTCAGTCGCAAATGATCAATCAGTCAGAATTAGACTAGAAGATATATCTACTATAGTAGAATCTCGGAGCGAATCCATAGTTGTACTAATCTCAGATGAACGTGGCGAACAATCGGCCTCAATCCCAATACAAATTCAAGTCGAAACTTTAGATGCTGAGCTTACTACTCCATTGGATATGGAAGTATCAGTCGATCGAAATCCTGTCTTGAAATGGGTGACGTCAGTAGACGCCATTGCTCACAGAATAATGCTTTTAGATTCAATAGGCACCGTATTGTTAGATAGTATAGTTATGGATGTTGATAGCTTTTTAATCAGTGATCGATTGGATCAATTAACATGGTATCAATGGAGTGTGACTTCTATAGGTAACTGTTCGCCTGATCAGGCAAGCGATATATTTTCATTTAGAACTGCAATGAGTGTGTCAACATTTGATATAACAGAGAGCGATATATCCGTCTATCCCAATCCAGTTTCAGATCGATTGACGATAGCTAAAGAGTCTAAATGGCAGAAGGATGCACTGTTCCGATTATACAGTGTTGACGGCGTATTGATTAGATCAGCTCCTCTAAGTGATAGCAGGAATGTATTGTCTACATCAGAGATACCAATTGGCGCTTATTACTATGAAATTGTGGATGGGCTTAATCGCTATATTCAAAGGTTGATCAAGGTCGATTAATCGTCTATCTGTAGCCAATAGGATCCGCCGTGACGCTCACCATGATTAAGTTTATCCAGTGCCCAGATCGGAGCGATCAGCTGCGATAGCTCTTTATGTTCGGAGATGTAAAATGATGGCAAAATGGTCTTATATCTATTCGGATTGGCTAATATGGCTATAGCAAGGCCATACTGCTCAGAGTAATAACGATCACACATGAACTGTGGATAGTCATAGGGCAGATAGATATCGTGCAGATGGACTATCACTCCCTTGTTGAGTCGTGGCAAGATTTCAGTAAAGACGATAGTCGCATCTGAATTGGGGAGCATCCGATGAGAATTGTCTATGAATAAGACATCGCCTGTGTGGAGACGATCCACCAATGTTTCTACATCTACATCTTCTAATTTTTTTCGAATAACCTCATCGGACAGGGTATCTATCATCGCTCGAGGTTGAGGATCTATTGAGATGATTTTTGTAGATAGTGAATGATCGACTTTGGAGCAATGGCTCACTTTGGTACTATGGCCAGACCCAATTTCCAAATAAACATTTGGTTTGAAGTAAGAGATCATGGTATACAATGCCATCATATCAAGGGCCGGTAAGAACCCATTCTCCCAAGAGGGTTTGCTACTATCCGTTGATTCGGCCTCATGACACCAATTACTAAAAGCCACCTTATGTTCAAGCATCTTTGTCAAGAGCTCCTGATAAACGCCTATGTTGCTTGAGATTAGTCTTTCTAATTGAGGATGAGGGCGACTTTCAGGAGTAAATCTTGGTTTGAATTGGACTGGATAATCCAGATGAATCGATTGGAACTTTGGATTAAGAAATCGATACCAATGCTTGAGCCAAGATATCATACAGCCTCTTTGTTTGCGAGTTGGCCACAGGCGGCATCGATATCTTTTCCTCGACTTTTGCGTACGGTAACCATAACGCCACTGTTACGTAATACTGTTGCAAATTGATCTATTGTTAGTGGATCAGATTTTTCATAGTTGACACCGTCAATAGGATTATACTCTATGATATTGACGAGTACGGGATAGTGCTTGCAGAGCCTTATTAGTTTGCGTGCATCGTCTTTGCCATCATTATAACCCTTAAATGTGATATACTCGAAGCTTATCTTGTTTCTGGTGATTTGGTAGTAGTATTTGATGGCATCTGTCAGAGAAGCGAGATCATTTTGTTCATTGATGGGCATGATTTCGTTCCGCTTTTTATCATCAGCTGCATGGAGTGATAGCGCAAGATTGACTTTAGAGTTATCATCTGCCAGCTTTCTGATCATTTTAGCGATTCCTGCAGTACTAAGGGTGATTCTTTTGGCAGACATTCCCAGTCCCTCTGGGGACGATATTAGATCGATGCTTTTCATCACATTGGCATAGTTGAGGAGTGGCTCACCCATACCCATATATACGATATTAGTAAGATTAGCGCCGTATGTGGCATTGCAGGTCTGGTTGACTCGATACACTTGATCATAGATCTCACCTGGTGTGAGGTTACGCATCCTTTTCATCTGCCCTGTTGCACAAAACTTACAGCTGAGACTACAGCCTACTTGAGATGACACACAGACTGTATACCGTCGATCCTTGGGAACTGGTATCAAGACCGATTCGATTAAGTTGCCATCATGTAACTTAAATCGGCACTTTAGCGTACCATCGATACTACGTTGTATGACATCTTGTTGGATACTATGGATCACGTACCGTTCATCAAGTTTAGCCCTTAGCCCTTGGCCGAGATTGGTCATCTGGTCAAAGGAGGTTGCCCCTTTTTGCCAGAGCCACTGATAGATCTGTTTAGATCTAAACGAGGGTTCTCCTAACTGAGCGATCACTTCTTTGAGTTGATCTGAGCTAAGTGTCCTGATATCAGTTTGAGATACTTCACTGTCCATGCTGCAAAAATGCGATATTCTATCCTAACAAAATTCGCTGTTGATACTTTCGTGCTGATTGGAGCGTTATCGAACTGATTACTTACTATGTATAATCAAAGCCAAGGTTGGAATATTGTATTGGCCATATTTGGCCTAGGCATACTAGGCGTAACACTATTTTATTCTAATTATTTGGCTAATAAGCTCAAGGAGTCAGAAGAGAAAAATAAAGAACTCTATATAGAGGCCACAAGATTTATCGCCGAAAATGTTGAAGACTTAAACGCCGATATTACGATCCAAGGTGAGATTCAAAGGAAATTTGCCCTTCCTGCTATCGTTGAGTTTCAAAATGATACTTATGAGGCCATGAATTGGGGCACTAAAAAAGATGACAACATCGATTTTCTAAAAAGTAAAATCTTAGAGTTTAAAGAAAGTGGCAAAGAGCCTATAGATTATCCAGCAGGTGATGGTAAGATCTACTTTTTTGATTCACAGTTGGTCAGTCTAATTAGATTTTATCCTTTAGTCCAAGTCCTGCTAGTCGGATTGTTTATTGGATTAGGCTATTATGTATTTAATGCTTCTCGCAGTGCTGAGCAGAATAGGGTCTGGGCAGGAATGGCCAAAGAAACTGCACATCAATTAGGAACTCCGATCAGTGCTATATTAGCATGGATAGAACATCTGCGGGAGTTTAATACAGGGAATCATGATCAATTAGAAGTACTTGATGAGCTTAGCAAAGATGTAGATCGACTGGATCTTATAGCTGATAGATTTTCTAAGATAGGATCATCTCCAGAGCTTGAACCTACCAACCTCTATGACCAACTTGGTGCCATTCAATCATATATGAAACGTCGTGCACCTCGCAGGGTGATCTTTGATTTTCCTGATTGTAAGCAAGCAGATCCCATCATTGTTAATATTAATCAACACCTATTTAGTTGGGTGTTAGAGAATCTAATACGCAATAGCTTGGATGCTATGGATGGTAAAGGTGATATAACAGCAACGGTTCATCAATCTTCTGCCAAGGTGTCGATAGATCTTAGCGATACTGGTAAAGGTATCCCAAGTAATAAATTTAAATCAGTTTTCACTCCAGGATACTCTACTAAGCAACGAGGTTGGGGACTTGGATTATCTTTGGCCAAGAGAATTATTGAAAACTATCACAAAGGAAGGATTTTTGTTAAAAGCTCAAAGGTTGATGAGGGGACTACTTTTACGATTTCTTTGCCTGTTGCTTAGTAGTCTGAGCACTGCACTTGTAGGGCAATCTGTGATTATAATCTCAGAGATGAGTGAAGGACTCATTGGTGTCCATGTATCATCACAGGATAAGTCCTTTAATGGAATATCTGATATTGACGGGATTATAGATATTAAGGACTGGGATCAGCGTGGCAACCTCACCTTCAGTTCCTTGGGATTTGAGTCAGTATCGCTTAATTACGATCAACTCAGTCAGCGAGACTTTAGTGTAGAGCTATTGGTCCAATCGTATGATGCTGAAGAGGTAGTTATATTTGGAAGGCATGCTTATGATGAAGATGAGATCCCCTTGCAGATAGTAACAATCAAGGCAAAACAATTAGAAAGCACAAATCCACAAACTGCCGCAGATGCACTGAGCCAACATGGAGACGTCTATGTCCAAAAAAGCCAAATGGGCGGGGGCAGTCCAGTGATTAGAGGTTTTGAAGCTAATAGAGTACTACTTGTTATAGATGGAGTACGACTCAATAATGCGATCTATCGCAATGGTCATCTCCAAAATGCGATAACTGTAGATCAATCTGTCATAAATCGGATGGATGTCATATTTGGCCCTAACTCATTGATGTATGGGAGTGATGCCTTGGGAGGTGTGGTTCATTTTCAGACTAAAGACGCACCGTTTTCAACCACATCAGAGACAGCGACTCAAGTAAATTTTTACACACGTTATGCCAGTGCCAATCAAGAAAAATCTGCCCACATAGATTATGCCATGGGTAGTCAAAAATTATCTTCATTGACGAGCTTGACCTATGTTGATTATGGTGACTTAAGAGCTGGAGATAATCGCCGATCAGAATTTCCCGATTTTGGCAAAAGACTAATATACCAACAAGTAAATCCTGATACTGGCCTTGATCAAGCCATTATTAATGATGATCCCAATCTACAAGTGGGCACCGCTTATAGTCAGATGGATTTATTGCAGAAAGTATCGTGGTTAATCAATGATCATTCGGATCTAAATATCAATTTTCAATATAGTACGAGTAGCGATGTACCTCGGTATGATAACCTCTCGGAGCTACAATCTGATTCATTAAGATACGCACAATGGCATTATGGTCCACAGAATCGATTGTTATCGGCCTTGACATACAAAAATTATAAGCATAGCAAAGTGTACGATAATATGAATATCATTCTATCATATCAAAACATAGATGAAGATCGTATCACTAGACTTTGGGACAACCCAATCCGAGAGATACAACAAGAGGATGTCAATGTATGGGCCGCTACGGTAGATTTTACCAAGGGGATAGGATCAGATAATATGAGGATTGATTATGGCGTAGATATACAACATAACCAAGTCAGATCTTCGGCGAGAGGTGAGAATATCTTCACCGGGGACTTGATGGATGGAGTACTATCAAGGTATGGTAGCGATAAGAATAGTCTTACCAATGCTGGGGCATACTTTTTTATCAGTAATCAAGGAGATAGACTTAATTGGAATACAGGTTTAAGATACTCTCGGACGGATTATAACCTTTCTTATAGTAATGATGACCCAGTAGATTGGCCTATCGAGTTGATTGATGGAGTCAACGGGAATAATGATGCATTTACGTTTTCTGCTTCAGCAACGGCCAGAGTGAGTAAAGACTGGTTGATTAGTTCTGTGGTTTCCAGCGCATTTAGATCACCTAATATTGATGATTTATCCAGAATAAGAGTCAATGGAAGAGAGATCAGCTTTCCAAATCTTCAGCTTTCTCCAGAAACTTCATTAAATGCTGAGTTAGGAATTAGCGGAGAGATAAATGATATCTTATCGATTAGTAACCATGCTTTTATTACTCGGTTATCAGATGCGATAGTCCGACGTGATTTCATGACGCCGGATGGCTCACCAACCTATGTCAATAGAGGTGATACTTTACGAGTAATTGCTAATCAAAATATTAGTGAAGCCCTTATCATTGGATTTTCGAGCAAGTTAAAACTGAGCTTGGGCGAGAACGTAAAGATAGATGCGTCTGTCAATTTAATTAATGGTGACGAAATCATAACGGGTGAAGACAATATCCCTTTTGGTCATATTCCTCCGACTTATGGACAGGTAGGTTTGAGTTACGATTCGGATAAGTTTAATATTTCTGGGATATTTAGATACAATGGATTTAAGCCTATCGAAGAGTATGGAGGCTCTGTTGACAATCCAGAATTGGCTACCCCTATTGGGGCTTTGTCTTGGTCTACATACAATCTGCATGGGCAGTATCATTTGTCTCAATCCCTTTCGATTAATCTTGGAATAGAGAATTTATTTGACCTAAACTACCGACCCTTTGCCTCTGGAGTAAGTGCCGCAGGAAGGAATGTCATAGTGGCGCTTCGGGGTCGCTTTTAACCTTTCTACTTCCACGATACATCTCATATTTGTGATACTTGCATTCTATAGAACCGTTGTATAGGTGGAGCCTCTTGGAAGTCCTGAGGCCTAGCTTCTTGAGAGCCGTTTTGTTACCACTCAGGATCCAAGCATCCCATCCGCTATAATATTTTTTTAATGCATCACCGATAGACTTGTAAAAGGTCTCTATATCTTCAACTTTGACTCTATCGTCATAGGGCGGGTTGCATATAATGGTGCCTACATCGTTTGGTGCAGTATTGGTAAAAAAATCTCCTTGCTTTAGTGTGATTCCCTCCTGATATCCGATTTCTTTCAAGAGCTCAGCAGTCTCATTTATCTGGATACCATCTATGTCTAATCCATATAGCTTTGGATCTTCAGTAGTAATTTCTTTTTGGGTTTCTGCCAGTATGCATTCCCATAGTTCTTCATCATAATCGTCCCAGTTCATAAACCCAAATTGTTCCCGCCCCAGACCGGGCGCTATGTTCTTAGCAATTTGATATGCTTCTGTGAGAATTGTGCCAGAGCCACACATGGGATCATAAAGCGGGGTGGCCTTATCCCAGCCTGATAACATGATTAGCCCAGAGGCTAAAACTTCATTTAGTGGCGCTAATCTTTTAGACTGTCGATACCCTCTTCGGTGCAATGAACTGCCCGAACTGTCCAAGGATATTGTAAAATCTTTGCCAGTACAGTGAACATCAATGCTAAAATCAGGATTCTTAAGATCAATATTGGGCCGACGACCATCATGTCGATCTCTAAATTGATCATTAATTGCATCTTTTACTTTCAATGAGATATAGTGAGAATGGGTGAATATATCGGAGAATACTGCACTGTTAATGGCAAAAGTTTGATCTATATCTATGAGGTCGGTCCACTCGTATCTACGGAGCCTTTTGTACAATACGGTCTCATTATGAGCTCTAAAAGTCAAAATTGGAACCATTACCCTTAAGGCCAATCTGGATTTTAGATTGATCGTATATAGGACTTTTTGATCTCCTTGACAAAAGACAACCCTGTTGCCTAGAGTGACGTTACTGGCACCCATTGATTTTAACTCTTCTGTCAATAGTTCCTCCAGGCCGAAGAGCGTTTTTATAGTTATATCCAAGGGTTATTGATCTCTAAGTTGACGACGCAAGATTTTGCCTACATTGGATTTAGGTAACTCCTTGATGAACTCAACCTGCTTTGGCACCTTATAGCCAGTTAAGTTTTCTCGACAGTGCTGTATCACTTCTTCTTTTGTTAAAGTACTATCTTTTATGGTGATGAACACTTTAACTACTTCTCCAGATTTATCATCTTTTACTCCGATCGCCGCTACTTCGTCTACTTTTGGGTGCATAGAGATTACATCCTCTATTTCATTGGGAAATACGTTAAAGCCTGATACAAGAATCATATCCTTTTTACGATCTACTATTTTGAAGTATCCATCTTCTTCCATGACCGCTATATCTCCAGTATTTAGCCAACCATCAGGAGTAATCGTTTTAGCGGTTTCTTGGGGGCGGTTATAATAACCTTTCATTACTTGGGGGCCTTTGATTTGCAATTCGCCAGATTCGCCTATAGGTAATGGTTGCCCATCATCTCCAACTATTCTGACATCAGTACTCGGTACAGGCACACCTATTGTGCCCACCCTGATGCCTCCTTTTGGATTGGTTGTGACGACTGGGGAGGCTTCGGTCATGCCATATCCTTCGGCGATTTTTAGGCCTGTGATATTTTCCCATTCTGCTGCTACACTTTGTTGTAAGGCAGTACCTCCAGCATTAGCAACATTCATAGAACTAAAGTCTAAACCTTTAAAGTCAGGGTGATTATTCAGAGCATTAAACAATGTATTTACTCCAGTCATTCCTGTGACTTTGAAGCGTTTATATTCTTTGATGATGGTGCTCAAGTCCCTTGGATTTGTAATTAATACTGACATCGCCCCTATACTCATCATCGCAAGACAGTTGCACGAAAAAGCGAAAATATGATAAAGAGGTAATGGGCAAAGCACTACTTGATCTGAGCCATCGCCTTGAACATATGGGTCCAAAAATGCTTTGATTTGGGTCATGTTGGCCACCAAATTTCTATTTGTGAGCATGGCCCCTTTACTCACTCCAGTAGTTCCCCCAGTATATTGATGGACGACGACTGATTCAGGTGTATTGTTAAATTCTACCAACTCAAACTTTCTACCCATTTTAAGGGCTTCATTAAAGCTTACCGCATTAGGAAGATTATATTTTGGTATCATGCGCTTGACATGCTTTATCGCCATGTCAACCATTTTTCCCTTAAGTCCTCCTAAGAGTTCTCCGATACTTGTAGTAATGATGGTTTTAATCTGTGTCTTAGACAGAATACCCTCTAAGTTCGCAGCAAAATTTTCGGCTATGATCACTCCCTTGACCTGGCTGTCAGTGAACTGATGTTCCATCTCTCTCTTAGTGTAAAGTGGATTTGTGTTAACGATAATCAAGCCCGCTTTGAGACATCCAAATAGCGCAATAGGATATTGTAATAAATTGGGCATCATTATGGCGATTCGATCACCGACCTCTAACCCACGTGATAATAGATAGGCCCCAAAATCATCTGATAACTTATCTACCTCACCATAAGTTAATGATTTACCCATACACGAGAAGGCCTTCCTTTTTTTGTATTCATTACACTTTGAGGTAATATAGTTTACTAAGGTAGGATATTGATCGGGGTCTATATTAGCAGGTACTCCCTGAGGATAGTGCTTGAGCCAAGGTCTTGAATCGTTAGTCATTATTGCATATTTAATGCATAAATATAAGGAGCCCAACCTCTATTGACTCAAGATATCACCTTCATTGTTAAATTCTTTCTCTCGTAGTATTTATTAAAAAATAAGCATACTTTTGCGGCCCCGTAATTTTGCGGACTAATTTCTCTCATTCTCATAGAATGAGATACAAACCTGAATCCTTATGAATTTAGATGACAAGGATCCTGTAGAAGAGCCAATAGTCGAGGCTCAAGTAGAACAAGAAGAAATCTCAGAAGAAGTACTAGAAAAAATTTCCTCAGAAGATAGTGGAGTAGTACTAATAACTGCCAAAGATCAAGAAGATGATGAGGAGAAAGAAGAGACTGAACAAGTAGAGGAAGAAGAAGATATTGATGAAGAAGATCCATTGACCGTATTACTCGAGGGATCTAACCCTTCACCCTACGATTCACCACATGACGAGTTTGATTGGGACCTGGGAGCTAAAAATCTGCTTACCTACGATCAAAAAGAAATAGACAACTATCTTAACGACTACGAAAAATCTTTAACAACCTTAGATGAAAATGTAGTTGTCAATGGGAAAGTAACTGCATTCAGCAGTGGAGATGTCATTTTGGATATCAACTATAAGTCTGACGGTTTAGTATCCGCCTCTGAGTTCAGAGATATGCCTGACCTAAAGGTTGGAGATGAAGTAGCTGTATATGTAGAAGAGACAGAAGACGAAAAAGGACAGCTGATACTTTCTAGAAGAAAAGCTAAGCTTTTACAGGCTTGGGAGAATATCGTTAAATCTTATAACGAAGGTCTTATTATCAAAGGTACTGTGATCAGTAAGACTAAAGGAGGTTTAATTGCTGATTGTGGAGGACTAGAAACCTTCTTGCCAGGTTCTCAAATAGATATCAAGCCTATCATAGATTATGATGCATATGTAGGCAAAACAATGGAGTTCAAAGTGGTTAAAATAAATGAAGCCATAAAGAACGCAGTAGTATCTCATAAGGCCTTGATTGAATCAGACCTTGCAGAGCAGAGAGATCACATCATTGCCGGTTTAGAGAAAGGCCAAGTGCTAGAAGGTGTGGTTAAAAACATCACAGATTTCGGGGCATTTATGGATTTAGGAGGAGTTGATGGACTCCTTTATATAACAGATATATCTTGGGGTAGAATCAATCACCCTAACGAAATACTTGAGTTGAATCAAAAAATCAACGTTGTTGTACTAGATTTTGATGAGAACAAAAAACGTATTTCTCTAGGCTTAAAACAGCTTCAACCGCATCCATGGGATGTTTTAGATGCCGGAGTTGTCGAAGGATCAGTCGTCAAAGGAAGTATCGTCAATATTGAGGATTATGGCGCATTTTTGGAGATCATCCCGGGTGTAGAAGGATTGATTCACGTTTCAGAAGTCAATTGGAGTACACAACCAGTCAATGCTCGAGAGTATTTTGACTTAAGTCAAGACTTCGAGGCTAAAGTAGTGACTCTTGATAGAGAGGAACGTAAGATGTCATTAAGTATCAAGCAACTTACTGCAGATCCGTGGGATGAGATTACCGAGAAGTTCCCTACGGGTAGTTCTCATAAGGGAGAAGTTAAAAACTTAACTCCTTATGGCGTATTCGTCGAATTAGAAGAAGGTATCGGTGGTATGATACATATTTCTGATCTTTCTTGGACTAAGAGATTCAACCACCCAAGTGAGTATACTAAGGTAGGAGAGACAATCGATATCTCAATATTGGAGATAGACCTAGACGACAGAAAACTTGCCCTTGGGCACAAGCAGCTAGAAGAAAATCCATGGGATACTTTCGAAAACGTATTCCCAGTGGGATCATACCACGAGGTGACGCTCCTCAAAAAAGATGACAGAGGAGGTATTGTACAATTGCCTTATGGCTTAGAAGCTTATGCGCCTATCCGACATTTGCGTAAGGAGGATAACTCTATGGCAGAGGTGGATGATACATTGACTGTCAAAGTGCTTGAGTTTAATAGAGATGACAAGAGAATATTAGTTTCTCATAGTCGATATATTGATGACCTCAAGCGCAAGGCAGATGACGAAGTGCGTCAAGCAAGAGGCAAAGAAAGGTCAGAAACTCGACGCAATATAAAGCAAAGAGCATCCAAGATGGAAAAAACCACTCTTGGAGAATTGGATGTATTCTCTCAATTGAAAGATCAGCTCAAAGCTCAGGAAGATGCAGCAAAGAAAAAGGCTACTGAGAAAAAACCTGAGCCAGTCGTGGCAGAAAAGCCTGCAGCAACAGTCGAGGCTCCTGCAGAAGCGCCAGTTGCAGAAGAAGTAGCGGCACCAGTTGCAGAGGAAGTAGCGGCACCAGTTGTAGAGCAAGAGGTTGCCAAGAAAGCTGAGCCCAAAAAGGCCAAAGTATCCAAAAAGACGGATAAGCCTGATGATCTAAAAAAGATAGAAGGTATTGGTCCTAAAATCTCGGAGCTTCTTGTCAATGCGGGTGTTGTAACATTTGCTGACTTAGCAGGTTCGGAGATTGAAAAGCTAAAGGAGATACTCGCAGCAGCTGGCAAAAGATATCAGATGCATGATCCTTCTACATGGCCTGAGCAATCTGCACTTGCAGCAGAGGACAAATGGGATGAGCTAAAAGTTTTACAGGATAATTTGAATGGTGGTAAAAAGTAAACTACCATAGAATAAAAAAAAGCCCCGCCGATTCATCGAGACGGGGCTTTTTTATTTTTACATTTAAGTCATATCATCAAAAAATATTGAGTGAGCGATATTGGAGTTATTGGAGCAGGATTTGCAGGTTTGTCGGCCGCTTGTGTTCTTGCAAAGTATGGTCATGACGTTACTGTCTATGAAAAAAATAGCTCAATAGGTGGCAGAGCAAGGTCGTTTAAAGCTCAAGGATATACCTTTGATATGGGTCCCAGTTGGTACTGGATGCCCGATGTGTTTGAGCGATTTTTTAACCTCTTCGATAGATCTACAGCAGAGTTTTATCAATTGAGAAGATTAGACCCTTCTTATCAAGTGATTTTCTCAGATGGCGATATAGTTAAGATTCCAGCTGATTATCAGCAGTTCGAGTCTCTCTTTGAAAGCTATGAACCTGGTAGCTCTGAGAAGCTAAGAAAATTCTTAAAATCTGCTAAGTACAAGTATGACATAGGTCTAGGGGAATATGTACATAAACCTTCGTTGTCAATACTTGAATTCTTAGATCCCAAGATTCTTAAAAGCGTTATGAAGATGAAATTGTTTTCATCTATTTCTAACGAAGTGAGAAGTCTGTTTAAAAATCCTAAACTAATAGAACTCCTCGAATTTCCAGTATTATTCTTAGGTGCCAAGCCCAACAAAACCCCAGCATTATATTCACTGATGAATTATGCTGATATAAAATTAGGTACTTGGTATCCTATAGGAGGTATGTCAGAGGTGCCTAAAGCCATTGGACAGATGGCTGACTCTCTTGGAGTCAAGTTTAATCTTGATAGTCCCGTTGAGAGATTGGATATTAATAATGGTAAGGCGTCACTATTTGTCAATGGCACACATAAAAATCCAGATACTATAATCTCTTCGGCAGACTATCATCATACCGAGACTCAATTATTGTCATCTGATTATAGATCATATTCAGACCAGTATTGGGAGAATAGAGTCATGGCACCATCGTCATTGCTTTTTTATCTCGGATGTTCTAAGAAGTATAAAGGATTAGAGCATCACAATTTATTTTTTGATACCGATTTTGCTAAACACGCATAAGAGATTTATGATGAACCACAATGGCCTTCTAAACCATTGTTTTATGTATGTGCTCCATCTGTGACAGACCCCTCAGTAGTACGTAAGAATTGTGAAAATATATTTATCCT
>CAZJHC010000017.1:0-22241 GCA_964545645.1 uncultured Saprospiraceae bacterium | reverse complement strand
ATCTAAGTATATACCCTAATCACCTTAATAACTGTCAGGGTCTTATTAATATGTGATAGTAAGGTTGGCTTAATCTACATATACATTTGGTCATGTAAAAAAAACACCTTATGTACCGAGCCATAACATTGTCCTTGATAGCCAGTTCGTTTCTTTTGATTGAGATTTCAGGACAGCATTCTACAATCAACACTTCACTATCCATCAATGAAACTGGTGATGATGCCAAGCCTGGTTGCCTACTCGACTTGAGCGAGAGTAAGAAGGCCTGCAAAATACCAGAACTAAATCAAGCTGCTTTAAGTCAAATCAGCGATTGTACTGGTGCGCTAGTCTATAATTCCGACTCATTGAGATATGAAACACTGATCAACTATACAGAAGTTGAACAGATAGGAAATCTTGCAGTCAATCAAAATTCCAGTGCTTATGAATATGGACCTAATAACCTTAATAAACCTTATTTATTCTTACCCTATGATGCGCAGATTGATAGTGTTACTGTCTATTTAACCAATTGTACCGCCAATATCTCTACACTAATATTTCTATTCAGAACCTATGCTCAAGGGGAGTGCACGTTCAACAATTTTATAAGAGAGGGAGTGACCAATAATAACTCAATCAACAATATTACATTTAATGATTGGAACACCTTTACTTTCCTATCGCCCATCCAGTTAGATGCGTTTGAAAGAATCCATGCATTTTTTCTTGCTCCTGCACAGAATTTTTGTAATGGTAAGTTCTCCTCACCAGCAAGCATTAATGGACTAGGAAGTATTGATCTCAATAATTGTCAGGAGCAAGAAAACAATGAGCCAAGTTTCATATGGCACATTAGCAGGTCTGTGACTGAACGGTCAAAACTCAATTAATTCGTGATGAACTATTCACTTATTGACAATCCTACGGCAGGCATCTTGTTGGATCTTCGCTTTAGCGAAAAAGCATCCACACTATATCAAAGCAACATCAAAGGGATCATAGATTGTGATGGCACCTTTTCCTTAGCAGCACCAATAAATGGATATGGTCATCTTGCTTATATCCGATCAGGCTATAGATCAAACGAGGCTATACAGTCAAGCGTGATATGGCATACCTCTCAAGTAGCAAACAAGTGGCAAAAACTACATTAAAACTTTAAACACTGATGAATTACAATAAATATAGCATCTCCAATTTCCTACTATTGATAATAGTGTCAACTGTGTCATCACTATCAGCACAGTCTCTTTTTGAACAATCAGTATCTGTCGATTCTACCGGATCCGACCCTTGTCCCGATTGTGCTCTTGACATCAAGTCAGACTCCAAAGTTCTTAAAATAAATAGTCTCAGCACTATCCAAAGAAATGATATTAATAGCCCAATCCCAGGCATGCTCATATACAATCAGGATAGCGCTAAACTGCAAGGGTATATCCCAGAGAATATATTAATTGAACCAGATACTACTTTCTTATTTGGCAACATGTCCGATAATCTATTCGCCTCCACCGTTATCATATATACACCTACCGTCGATGGCTATATCGACTATATGGATATTGGATTGAGCTCGGTAAGCCAACCAGGCCAGCATCGTCTCATAGTAGATGATAGCAAACCCTGCGGCGCTTCTAACAATATAACCAAACCAAATAATCTAAAAAGCAACACAATGGTATATACAGATTATATAATGCCAGTTGCAGGCACTAAAAATCGCTATAATCTGTCGACACCTTATGCTGTCACGGCAGGCACCAAATATTATATCTATCCAGACGCCGCTACCAATAGTCCAACACAACCAAGAATCTATTGGTCGGCAAATTCCAGTACGCAGATCGGCAGCATTTTTAATACTGTCCAGTGTGGTGAGGTGACGAGTGATTTAGATGTCCAATTTACTTTAATTACCGATCCTGCGGGCTGGGTTAATCTTAACGACTAAAGCTCAATAACATGAAATACATTTTTATTATTCTATTACTTCATTCTGTTGTCTTTGCACAAGTAGTCTTTGAAGGTCCACTAATGCTCAGTGATGATGGTGATCAAATGAATCAACACGCTATCGTAGAGCTTGACTCAGATTCGACTTGTTTAGCCCTACCCAATTTAACCAATAATGAAAGAGATGCCTTCATAGGGCCAGTGATAGGTATGCTCATCTATAATACTGACGAGCGCAGGTATCAGGGATATGATAAAGATGAAAACTCCATGGCAACACTTTCCTGTTGTACTAGTAATCAACTGTCAGTTTTACCAAATTTTAACGAAACCGTTGGCTTGATCCTTCAGACACCTACTGCAGGTCCTCTTGAGTCAATTCGCCTTAGATATTTTTTTAATGGCTCTACGCCTGATAGTATAAGATTAGTTATCGCCTCCACACCACAAGCGTCATGTAATAATGGTTCAGAAAATATCCTAAGCTTTACCAATAAGGTTCCAGCAATATCTGGATGGAATACTTACATCCCAACGCAAGCAATATTTCTTAATGCCAATGATAATATATACGTATGGCCTGAGTCTATCAATGAATCCCTCATCAAGTTAAGATCAAGAAGCGGTGGGGGTTTTAATAATGCAAGCTACAGAAGCTATGATTTTAATAATTGTGGCGCTATCAATTTTGATATGCAAGTAGAACTCCGTCAGACCGTAACCACATTTGAAGGTTGGGTTGATCTCCATTAATTAACTGATAAAATATTTATTGAATGATGACTACCATTAGCCCAAGAGAAGAGCAAGTATTAAAAGCAATATCTCAAGGATATACCGTTAAGGAAATCGCAACGCAATTATATGTAAG
The DNA here is from genome assembly GCA_964545645.1 of uncultured Saprospiraceae bacterium. Classification (GTDB taxonomy): domain Bacteria; phylum Bacteroidota; class Bacteroidia; order Chitinophagales; family Saprospiraceae; genus GYS-P2D. The sequence goes on along the minus strand of CAZJHC010000017.1, from coordinate 19,426 downwards.
TCCACATACAATTATTACGCACAAAAAAAGACTAATCAATAAGTTGAAAGCGCTCAATAGTGCCTCCCTTGTTAGGAGGGGTTTCGAGACAGGAGTACTGAAAGCTTAACAACTCATGAAAACACTGATAATAATAGACATTGATATAGATTAGACTACCTCATTTCTGAAAGATTAAATTCAATAAGGCATTGAATTTTAATCATCCTTCTAACGAAAGGACTGATCTTAATCGATCGGTCCTTTTTATATGCCTGGAGTAAGCCTCATGCTATACTCATGGTTACTGTCCAAAATCTTATATCCATTATCTGAATAATTGTCCCTTTATTGCTGTCAATAACCCTTCTTTTTTCCTAACTGAAACAGGTATACGCTCACCATTCTGCATCTCGAGCACACTATCTACCTTATCAAATCGGCGCATATGGTCCAAATTGGCCAAATAGCCATGATGTATCCTAAAAAATCCTGCATATGTCAATAGATTTTCGAAATGTTTTAGGTTTTTAGACGTGAATATGAAATCATTGAAACGCTTAATTTTAGTATAAGGTCCGTCTGCCTGTAGATAAACTATGCTACTCAAGTCTACAGAGTAAATATTGTCTCTATCGGTGACAATGATCTTCTTACTGTTGCCAGACAGATTCTTAAGATTATTGACCAGCACTTGAAACTTCAATTGATCATTTTGGCGGTCTATGATATTCTGGGCTTTAGATACAGCATTAGTCAAGTCGTCTGGGTCTATTGGTTTAAGAAGATAATCAATAGCACTATATTTAAAAGCATCTACGGCGTACTGATCAAAGGCAGTAATAAACACCAATTGAAAATCTATGACATCCAACCTATTGAGCAGGTCTAAACCGGTACCTTCATCGAGCTCTATATCTAAGAAAACGATATCGGGTGACTCCGCATTGATGATCTTATAAGCGGTATCCAGTTCTGTGGCACAATGAGTATCCGTTACTTCAGGACAATACTCCTTTAGCAAGATCTTTAGCCCTTCAATTATATTGACTTCGTTATCCACAATGAGTGCTTTCATATTTTTTTTGGTCTTTAGAGTGATGGCAAATTGAATATTACTGTGGTGCCCTTCCCAAGTTTGGGCTGGCCAAATATCAAGTTGATATTTTGATCAAATTTATCTGAGAGATAAGCCAATCGTTCTTTGATGATCTGTAAGGCTACAGAGTCTTTATCCTTTATGCTATTACTCGATTGATTCTTCTTAATACCTACCCCATTATCGCTTATCTCTACTTGCAACAATTCTCCTTTCATTTTAAATGCTACCTGTATCAAACCGTCTGTCAGTAGATGTATCTTACCATGTTCTATGGCATTTTCAACGACTGGTTGCAGCAACATCGGGGGTATATTGATATCATCGACCTTCACTGTTTGATCTAGTTCTATCTGATAATCAAACTTATCTTGAAATCTCATCTTCTGAAGTAACAGATAATTATTGAGCGTGTCGAGTTCCTCCTGCAATGGTATGGCTGATCTTTGACTCTGGGACAGAATCTGTCTCATCAGTTTAGAGAACTTGGCGATATAGTAAGCTGCCTCCTTGGACTTGTTTTTATCTAATAAAAAACTCTGTATCGAGCCCAAAGTGTTGAAAATAAAATGTGGATTCATCTGACTTCTGAACAGTCGTTGTTCCATCTGTAAGACTGCTTTTTCACTGTCATCTATTCTTCTGCTATGCTTCACATACCACCAGTAAGCAATTAATCCAAGCATTAAGGCGAACGCCAAAGAAGCAAATAAAATAGTCCGAGATCTCAATTGATACTTCAGAGTATCGGCTTTGAGTAAGGCGATCTTGTTAGATCTCTCGGCTTTGTTTTTTTGTTCGAGCAATGCGCTAATCTGTGTAGACACTTCTTGTTGTCTCATGCTATCTTTTAAGATGGAGTGTCTCTCCGAGTAGATATATGCTTCTTTATACTGACCAAGTGCATGATGGATCAAATATCTCTTTTCACTATACTGCAATTGCATGTCAAGATTATCAACCATCATATCATCTATCCCAGTGAGTGCTTCTAAGGAAAGTCTATACTGCTCATCTCTATAGTACCACTCCGCTATATCCAATTGTGCCATAAAATTATGTCTATCCTCTCCCGTTTCGGCCGCACTGCTTACGCCACTCTCTAGATAATCAAAAGATATTTGTTGTTGGTCTTGGGCCCAATAAACATCAGATAATAACATCTCATTGTAGTATCGCTGCATAGGCAACCACTCAATGATTGGTGAGCGCATTGATTCATCGAGATAGGCTAATGCCCTGCTCAAAGAATCTGAATCGTAATAAAAATAGGCTAAATTGTAGGCTGCCAATGGGTAGATTGTAGGATGATCAAGGTCTTTGGATAGATGATACGTTAGCTCTAAATAATCCAATAGGTTTTTATCCAATTTTTGCAGCAATGTAGAGTCAAATGAGTTCTTGGTCATGTATGTCCCAATAATGGCTCCAGCACTGCGATAAGAGCTTAACATAGCTGAGCTATCTTGACACGCTTCAGCCACTTGTACTGCTTCATTAACATATAGAAGTGCTTTGTCATAAATCCCACTATAGTCGTAACAAGAGGCGTAACTCGCTAGATAAAGAGATCTGAGTCTACATATCTCTTTCTCTCGACCTTCAGTATCAAGCTGCAAAAGTTCTTTCAGTCCTTCTTCATACAGTCCAAAAGCTTTGGTCAATCCAGCCGTATGAGCTTTTTTGGCCAAATAAAACTTCTCTTTTAAGGCCTTTACATATTCATTGCGTGATTGATAATCCTGAACAAGATCCACTGCCAAGACTTGATACTGCTCAAATGGCAATCGAAATTGAGCCACCAAGTTGCGTTCTTTTGCTCGCAGGTGGCGGTCCGTTGGCCCCTCATTTACTATCAAATCAAGGATGAGGTCATTATATTTTCTGAGGCTATCTCTATTCAAGTACTCTCCGCCTTTATAATAATCTGCAATACTTTCCAGTATTCTGATGCGCCCCTCACTATCGTTAATGATTGTCAAAGAATCCTTGGCTATTGATACTTCATCTTGCCCAATAGCTGGAATAGATAAGAAGGATAATAAAATAACGAAAAGCTGCTGCATGCTTATTAATTGATTTTTCAAAGCTAAGTCATCGTCGCATATGGTTGGTGACACTTATTAAACTATCCTGAACACTTATAAACTGATAGCCTCAATCGTCATCAGTCGCAGATCAATGTAAGTGCTAATAAGCAGTTAAGCGTTTACCCTAATTTATACCATGATCATCTAAATTTTGGCAATATCCAGAGTCTATAGCAGTTTATAATCCATCCACAAAAATTGATGAAAAAACATGGCCATAGAAAAGTATACGACTACATCTAAGAACCTTAAAACGAGGAGTATTGACTATGACGACTTATTAGAAAGGGGTTGTCTTGTCTTGGAAATAAAAGAGAAAAACACCTCGGACATTCCATTGATTCCCGGCAGCCTCTATATCACTGAAAAGGAATTGAAAGAACATTTAAATACGCTATCAGTAGCTGCCAGACCCATACTAATCACGACAGACCTATCAGATGTACTAAGATCAGTTAAGCGAACATTAAAATCAGCAAAAGTAGAATATTATGTAGGAGGGTCTCGTCAAGAATGCTATAAAAAACTGAAAGAACATCAATTCTCTTGGGTATAGGAACAATCTAAGTCTCACCCATTATGCAAAAGTAAGCTTATCACTTCGACCATTTAGATATATGTTGAGTTTAGTAGTCCATGAACTGACGATGGGCCAATAGTGTCTGTTATGACAAACCTATGCCGCCCTAAGGGCCTTTTTAACTGATTGTTAACAAACTAAGTCACAGTGACTTACGTTTAACTATGACTTAAACCAAAATACAATATGTCTAATCATCAGGATCATATTCTTAAGCAAGTCAATAGCAGCATCGATGCGCTCTCCAAGAAAATAAAGGATCACTATCCTGATTTATCCTGGCAAATACAATACGAACAGCTGAACGCCCAAGATGCACAAGACGATCATACTTATAAGATCAACGTATCATTCAGCAAAGCTCACTCGTCTATCCTTGACTTAAGTTTTTATCTCGATGGAGATGACAACTTGTTGATAGACGGCGGACTAGTAGATGATCAAAAGTTATTAAAGCTATTGGTGCAAAAGAATATCTTTTCTGAGTTAAATAGTTCCATGAAAAACTATCTACTCAATTCTAAAGAGTTAGTCTATTATTCTGCAGTGAGATTAAAATCTATGATGTCTTTTAAAAGAGACAGTCTATCGGCCGTTCAATCCAAAATGGAACGAATCATGGTTCAAATTGAAACTGTATTCATAGCAGTCATGTCTCAAGTAAATCTTCAAGGAGCATAAAATTTCTATTGGTCTCGACAGGACTATAATATTAGAATCAATGGCAATCAGTTACCAAAAAACTGATACCCTACGGATAAACCTATCCCATCTAACGCTGGATTTCTGTCTGCACCTTTGATGCCGGCGTTGGAGATATGGATATTCTTAACACCAATAGTCAACCAAGCGATGCCTGGAAGTCTAATATGCGCATAAAGGCCATAAAAACTGGTAAAATTAAATCGAGTACCTCCAAAGGGGAATGGATCTAAAAACATATTTGGGCCAACTCCATTGTCAAAGATCAGTTTAAAATCATCACTCTGTAGCAGCACCCAGCTAAATACTGCTTGGACTCCAACCCCCTCAGTATTGACTTGGGCATCATCCACTTTGTATATGCTTAAGTCGGCGCCTACCAGTAAGAACTTGCGTATGGATTTGCTCCACCTAAGACGGCCGATGATTACATCAGATATAGGTGAGCGACTATACTCCGATAAGATGTCTATATAACTACTGAATAGAACTTTTTTATACTCTTTTTTTTGGAGATGTGTAGGCTCAGATAGTTTGAGCGTCAACCCAAGGCCTATGCTATTGTATAAAAGCAACTTGTTATCCCCCCAGTCAAAATGATTGAGATCTAAAGGGTCACGCCAGTTCCACTGATACTGTGCGCTGAGATCGCCCACAACCAATGTCCAACATACAAAACATAGTTGCATCCATTTCATCCAGAAGCAAAGATAACATATAGCAATTTTATAAATATGAATTACTATCTTGTAAATCAAAACAAAGAATCATGCTTACCTCACTATCTAATAATGAACTGCGACATGTAGACTTGGGACTTTTGTTACTTCGTCTTGTCGGTGGCGGATTCATGCTCACTCATGGTATCCCTAAACTAATGAAAGTCATCTCTGGCGATTTTGGATTTGCAGATCCATTTGGCATAGGCCCTACAGCAAGTTTATTATTGGTTGTTTTTGCAGAATTCTTTTGTGCCATCGCTTTGATTATCGGGTTTAGAGTCCGCTTGGCTAGCATTCCTTTGATTATAACCATGATCGTAGCAGCATTCTTAATTCATGGCGGTGACCCTTGGGGCAAACAAGAATTTCCCCTACTATACACTGTGATTTACACAGCCATATTACTTATGGGAGCTGGTCGATTTGGTATCGACAGCAGGAACGATTGATGGATTAGGTAACGTTATTTAACAGTCTGTTATTAGTTTTAAACTTAAATCTAACGTTGATCTTGTAATCAATTTGACTTAGTATGCTAAAAAGATTCTTTCTGCTCATGCTAATGATCGCATCATTAGGACTCTCTGGTCAAAAAAAAGTGGCCAAAAAAATGCTTGATAACATCACTGACAAGTATGATCAATTTGAATCAATTGATATCACCTTTGACCTAACATTGACCTATCCAGAAAGGCGTAGTCAAAATCAGCAAGCACATATCGTACAAAAAGGAAACAAGTTTGTCTTTACTTCAGAAGAACAAGACATATATGGAGATGGAGAAGATGTCTATTTGTATCTCAAAGAGCGCAATGAAGTTCAAATAAATGATTTTGATGCAGACGATGAATTGGGTCTTATGACTCCCAAAGATTTGCTAAAGCAATATCGCACGGACAAATTTGAATATGATCTAGAACAGAAAACAAACACTCACCTGTACATAGTCTTCAAACCATTAGATAAAGAAAGTGAATATTCTAAGTATAGGATAAGCATAGATAAAAAGAAAGAAGATTTTGAGACTATAGAAGCCTATGGGAAGGATGGCAGTCATATAACGGTCAAAATCGCAACATCTGTCTTTAATAAATCGTACGCATCAAACTATTTCACCTTTGATACCAATAAGTACCCTGATGTGATAGTCGAAGACTTAAGAATAGATTAAGGCGATTTCTTAAATCGGAGTATCTTCAATATGAAAGCAAGACCTTTACAAATTGAAGATATACCCTTTTGCCGGCATCAGGCCAAAAAATGATCTCTCAGGACACCTTATTTCTCGTCCTTATAAGGATTATGACCTCAAAGAATTAGAAGGTCAACTTGATTATAATCAGTACTCCTTCCTACAGATATTAAATCCTGGCTACAGGTACCATCAAAACATTAAAGGGGAGTCCAGATTTAAGCTGGTCCATAATCGTTATCAGGAATTTAAAGAAAAACAATTTCTTGTATCTGATATGTCATCGGCTTACTATGTCTACCGTAAGACTACACCTCAAAGGTCATATACAGGGATTATAGCAAACGTCTCAACAGAGGATTATCATAATCACCTAGTCAAAAAACATGAGAATACTATTCAGAGCAGGGTCAACTTGTTCACCGATTATCTGCAGACTGTAGGTTATAATGCTGAGCCTGTGCTCATGACCTATCAAGATCGAGCAGGCATAAATGACTTTTTAGATCTAATAACATCTAAAGAGCCAGATCAACACTGTCGGACTACAGACGCAGTTCTCCATGAGCTTTGGGTCATCTCCGAACAACAATCAATAAGAGAGCTCTCAGAACTATTTGATAAGGTTCCTCATCTATATATAGCAGATGGTCATCACAGATCTGCATCGAGTGTATTGTTATCTGATCAATCTGGGCATGATAACCCGAGCTACAAGCGGTTTATGACATATATCCTGCCCGAATCACAACTCCAGATTGAGATGTTCTCCAGGCTGATAAAAGGACTTAATGGACAAAGTCCAGAGTCCTTATTACTAGAATTAGATAATCATTACCGTATCGAACAATTGGGCTTGCTGTCGACTGTACCAACTGTACCTAAAGAGATGATCATGTACTTATCGGGGTCTTTTTATCGGTTATCATTGAGAGAATCGGTATACGAGATGGACACACCTCTTAGTCAACTGGATACACAGATACTATATGACACAATACTGCAGCCTCTCTTAGGCATTAAAGATCTCAGGAATGATCAACGTATATCTTATGATCTGCCAGGTACAGATCTATTAATGATGAAGCATCTCATTGATCAAGGAGCTTATGATATAGGGTTCAGTTTATTACCATTGAGTATAGATCAAATTAAAAAAGTGTCTGACGCCAATATGGTGATGCCTCCTAAGAGCACCTGTATTTATCCAAAACTATATAGTGGCCTAGTGATATACGAATTCCAGTAAATTTCACCTTTAGTACGGCTAACCTCAAGGTTACTTTTGTAAAATTGCTGACATACACTCAGGGATAAAATTATAAGTATGTGTCTTAATAGTAACCCCGAACCAATTAGGTTCATCTATGAATAGGAGATCGTAGCAGCTCGCTTCGGTCTCTTTTTTTTACCCCTAAAGAAAATGGGCCATGACCTATGTCATGACCCAAAACTTATAAACAGTATAGCTTGTTGGCTCTTCGTACTGTTACTCGATTATTCTACGATAAATTTTTCTACTAACTGGGTACCATCCTCAAGGATCATACGCATCATATATAGTCCAGGTATAAGATCAGATACATCCACATTAGTGGATACATTATCTATTACCATGACCTCTCTTCCATTCATATCCATAATAGCCACTGCACTGATATCATCACGATCATCATAATGTATACTTAGCGAAGTTTGTACTGGATTGGGAGTTATCAATGATGGGGTTACCTCACCAAAAGAAGATCCTTTTAAATTGCCCTCACTTGACAATTCGATACGAGAAGTAGTGGTTCTACTCTTGCCGATGTAGCTTGTGCCTGAGCTGGTTACATTGAGACAATAATCTTCGACCTCTCCATTTCTGACGATATCACAAGCACTGTCAGGATATCCGTTTAGGCTCATGATGACTCTCATTCGGATATGTCCAGTCTTAGACCCCAACAGTACTGGCAAGGTCCCAGAGACAGTATTGGCGCTTTTGGCAGTAGCAATCAACTCTCGATGGTCTTCAAAATCTCCATCTCCATTATAATCAATATAAATATGATAATAACAGTAGTAGCGGTAAGACCTAAATCCTGGAGAAAACTTGATGTCAAATGTTCCACCTTCTGTCACATTGATACAGTGATCCGTTAGATTGCCATAGCCTCCATTATTGCCCGACCTGAATATATAATTATCAACCTTGCTCTCCTTAATATATCCATAGGCACTGCTTGCTCCGTACGACTCACAGTAATCACTTGAACCTGTATCTGTACTCGATACAGTTATATCAAAGCTGCAGGCAGAGCTATTGCCACAGGCGTCAATTGCCTCGTAGGTCACCGTTGTCGTACCTATAGGGAATGCCGCTCCGCTAGGATAACCTTCTAATAAGTAAAGGGCCTGATGGGCAGGGATTTCCATGATGTACTCCCTTTTGACATCGCCGTATGTGTCATTCCAGTAGCCATCAGGATGTAGCTCTATATAATGCTGAGTGGATTTATAATTATTAGGCTGGTCAGCATCCCAGTTAAAGTATTGTTGAGCGCCATTATTGACTGTATGGTAATTTCCTTCTGATATATGATCGCTGACTCCTATAAAGGCTTTTTGATTAGTCAGTTGATTGGCCAAAAAGTGATTTTCTTCTGGACTATCGATTATAGCCAGGTAGCCACCATTTTTGCGACATTCAGCATTGGCAGTGTGCCAAGAAGCATCATCTCTACTACAAAAATAATATGACCCATTCCAATATCCCATGTATACATATCCAGTTAAACCAAATCCAGGATCTAAAGAATCATCACCCTGACAACAACTGGATAATTGAGGTAAGTCATAAGACACATGAGCAAATGATCCTGAAGTTTGTACTTGGATATCGGACGGGCAAGACAAGGAGGTCTCCTGCTCTATCAAGATATCAAAGCTACAAGTCTGAATGTTGCCACAGGCATCAGATACTTCATAAGTAATCGTAGTTGGTTCATCTATATCTGCCATGGCATCTGGCCCAGCGGTTCGAGTAATCGTATAACAAGGTATTTCCATGATATACTCTAATGGCTTATTGTTGTCTTGGTCATTCCAAAGGCCATTACTAAGAATCTCAACATAATCTTGATAGCCTCGATAATTGTTTGGTTGCTTAGGATACCAATTGACATATTCTGAATCTGAACCATCAGTCCAAACAAAATGACCTTCTGATGCAGCATCACTTAGGCCTATATAAGCCGAAGACGTCTGTAGCTTGCTTGCTAGGAAGTTGTTCTCTTCTTTATTATCAATCTTGGCCAGATATCCTCCATTGCTACGACAAACGCTCTGTGCCACAGGCCAAATCGCCTTGTCACGGGAGCAATAGTATCTATTGCCATCAAAGATCCCCATGTACACAAACCCAGGAATCTCTCCTCCATTACAACGTTCGCAGTCGGTATTAACCTCAGGTAGAGGCACATGATTTATGGCATCATCTTCATCACATAGTATAATTAGATCATCAGGGCAATTGATCACCAGTGTTGATCCCACATTCTCTTCTTCTACAGTTACATCAAAGCTACAGGTACTGATATTGCCGCAATCATCGATGGCACTAAACGTAACTGTCGTTACGCCCAAAGAAAAACTACTGCCATTGGCAATATCTGATGTTAGCGTAGCGCCACAATCATCAGTAACATCGGGCAAGGTCCAAGTATAGGTCGTATTAGGCACTGTCAATGTTATATCACCTGGGCAATTAGTAATGACCGGAGCGGAATCGTCCCCGATACTAATCATCTGTACACAAGTCGATGTTTTGAGCTCATCCGAAGGATTGGTGGCGGTCCATGTCCGTTGTATTACTTGTGCTCCCTGACAGTCGCCTTGAGATGTGACAACATCTTTATAAGAGACCTCAGGAACCGAACTACATGTATTAGAATTATAATTGGCTGTCGCTACTCCCGTAATAGCTGGCGCACTACCATCACTGATACATCCAACGTAATCCGCTGGACAGCTGATAATTGGAGATTCTTGACATGTAACTAATGTCACTATGACATTGAATGAGCAAGATGTCGTCTTACCACATAGGTCAGTCACTGTAAATTCTACTGTAGTCGTGCCAGGCAAAAAGGCACTCCCACTTAAGTGACTTGCGACAATTGAGCCTATACCGCAATCATCAGACACCACTGGATCATCAAAAAGAACTATTATTCCTCCAGCTGAAACCGTACTCATCTCTATGTCATCCTGACACTCGATTATAGTTGGACCTGATTGATCCTCTATGGTAATCATCTGTATACAAGTCGCAAATTGCGAGTTATTTTCTGGATTAGTTGCCTTCCAGGTTCTTTGTATCACTCTCTCTGCAGAGCATGCTCCTTGAGCAATAATCAAATCACTATAGCTTATAGCGGGAACACTCGAGCATGATGCTGACGTAAAACTTGCTGAAGCTTGACCAGTTACTTGAGGATCATCGCTTGTTCCTACACAACCACTAAAATCGGCTGGACATACCATCGATGGAACCTCATTACAACCAGTACTGACTACCGTTATCGTAAAACTACATGAAGCAGTATTACCACATAGATCAGTTACCATAACTGATACCGTGGTAGTGCCTAGTGGATAAGTACCTCCAGCAGGATGGCTATAAGAGATAGACTCTATACCACAATTATCAGTGGCATTGACATTGGTAAAATTCACAATAGCACCACCAGATGAGGCTGTATTGACAGTTATATTGGATGGGCACGAGATAATGGAAGGAGCTACATCATCGCTAATAGTGATGTTTTGGACACAGCTCACGGTCATGGTCGCATCATCAGGATTGACAGCCCACCAAGTCCTCTCAATCTCTTGTTCTCCTGCACAATCACCGGTAGAAATCACTATATCTGTATAACTGATCTCAGGATCTGAATCACAGGACATACCGGTGTAGACTGCAGTTGCTTGGCCTGTGGTGCTTGGCATAATGCCGCCAGAAACACAACCAATATAATCTGATGGACAGGTGATCACGGGTGGATCTTGGCACAATACCAATATGACGGTTATATCAAATGAACAGGTTGTTGTATTGCCACAAAAATCCGAAATGGTAAACGTCACGGTCGTCACTCCAGGTAAGAAAACACTCCCACTAGGAATATTAGGCACAATAGATCGTATACCACACTCATCAGTAGCAACAGGGTCTTGATAATTAATCACGATGCCACTCCTTGAGATGGTACTATGCTCCATATTAGGGAGGCATGATATAAGCTGTGGAGCAACATTGTCATCAAGAGTAATCCTTTGAGTACAAGTAGCTGTTTGAGTCGTATCAGAAGCCAAGGCAGCGGTCCAAATGCGATCTATCACTTGTGAGTTTGCACAATCTCCGACTGTACCAATGATCACATCCGTAAAGCTGACAATAGCATCTCCACATTGATTAGTCGACACACTTCCGCTGGCAGAACCTATAGCTGCAGGAGTTATGTCATCCCCAATACAACCATTGTAAGCAGATGGACAAGTGATAACTGGCAACTCAGAACAGCAATTGTCTACGACGGTCACCGTAAATGAGCAAGATTCCTTATTGCCACAGGCATCAGTTGCAGTATATGTAACTGTAGTTACTCCAGCAGAAAATACTGCCCCAGGGTCATAATTACTAGTAAAAGATGAAAGCTGACAATCGTCTGATGCTACAGGCACCGTCCAACTCACGGCTGACGAACAACTGTTGGTAACATCTACGACTATGTCTGCTGGGCAATCTTGTATAACCGGATTCTCATCGTCCTCTAACAAGATAATTTGAGTACACTCAGCAAACAACCACGGATTGGAATTATTGGGGTACTCTGCTCGCCATAATCTCTTTATCAATATACCTCCATCACATTCATCATCAGACTCCATCGTATCACTATAACTGATCTCTGGGATCTCACATCCCTCTTCGCCAGGTACAGCTGTAGCCCAACCGACATCGTCCGGGTTGGTGGAGTCTCCAGCACAACCAAAGTAGTTCTGTGGACAAGTGATAACTGGGGATCTATTGCAAGTAATATCACCTGCAGTAGCATTTAGTTGGTTGGAAAAAAGAGCTAAGTACAATACCAGTAGCAAGTACATAGCTTGGCTATATATGAGTATAGCTTTCCTCATAAGTATTTTGTTTTGATGTACAAATAGTATGGACAACTATCTGTATCTCTTGGAGGTAAGGTGGACCAAGGATTTAGAAGGATTTTTTCAGTAGGCACATAAATGTCATCGAGACAGTTTGTCCAATCTTTCTTGGATGTAAAGTTAATGACACTTTTGACCTATTCTGTTATTGCCTTGTTAAAAAGATGTTACTAGTTATTAAGACAAATCTTGTAACATTTGACGCAATTGGATGGACTTTAGATACAATTAATTGGGCCAATAATCGGTTACATCTCTATGGTTTTTATCCTTGGCCAAATGTATTATGCTTAAGAACCTATCATACCTAAAATAGTAGACAGAGCAGTGAGAATAGATCAACTACGCAAGCGTATTTCTTTAATTTCTTTTATAGTCCTGATTTTATCATGCCTGCATTCAGCAGATGCACAACAACTATACTGGGTTGGGAATGGTGGTAATTGGAATGATGCCGCTAATTGGTCATTGACCTCAGGTGGCCCAGGAGGCGCAGGTATCCCCGATGCTACAACTAACGTATTTATAGATACTAACTCTGGTAATTGCACCATAGTGTCAGAGGCCAGTGCCAACTTCATAGAGCTAAGCACATCATCAACGCTTAATATCAGTGCAGGGCTCTCTGTAGTATCGACCCTTGACTTCTTACAGGGTAATATTACTAATGAAGGTAGCATCACTGCTGGTGAAATAAGATCAACAGGCATTTTAAATAGGTCTTTTGATGGTAACAACGGGACTGTCAGGTTATCGACTAGCTCCCCCAATATTGCAACGCTCTCTTTAAACTCTGAAAATTTAGATTTTGGAGGTATTGATAGTTTGATATTTAGTGAGAGTGAGTTAGGAGTACTTAACACTACAGGAAACCTCTCAAATATTGGCTTTCTACTCTTTGAAAAAAACGGTGAGGTTTATGGCGATCATGTCATCGAAGAGTGGTTTTTCTCTAATTCATATACAGTATTTCTTCAGAACTCTAGTACTCAGAAAGTGACTGTTGACATGAATACTCTAAATGGACCTTGCGACGGATTAGCGACATTGTCATCATTTCTTGACAACCCAGATAGGGCTCTATTACAGTTTGAAACCTTAACGCAATTGAAACCAAGAAATTTTTATGTCAGAAGATTGAGATCACAAGATATTACGCCACAATTTACCTTTCCAATCACATTCGATTTTTCCATAAATGGCGGAGATAACGGCACTTCGCAAGACAATGACAAAGTAGACTTTTCAAATAGTCTTTCAGCAAGAACTCTCTTTTGGGTAGGAAATACTGGAGAATGGTATGATGCTAACAATTGGTCCTTGCTAAGCGGCGGACCAAGCGGCGAATGCCCCCCAACAGCTATTGATGATGTATTTTTTGATGAAAATTCCTTTGATTCTAATGCCAACGTAGTACTCGCTGAATCAGCTGGGTATTGCAACAATTTCAATTATATAGCCTCGGAATCTGGGACTATTATCGACTTACCAGAAGTATATATCAACAACGACTTGATCATCCTTCAGTCCTTTAATTGGGATATTGGTTTTGTTATCCTTAGTGGTAATCGAGAGGGCGGTGCAAGTCGCATGCAATTGGTTCGGACGAGTGGTACACTTTTAGAAAACCTCCAAGTATTCAGTGAGCGTAACATAGAATTGCAGGATGATCTAAATGTAGAATTTGACATTACTATCAGTGGATTTGATAGATCGGTTCGGTTTATCACCAATGGCCATGATATCACTACGGGTAGAATATTTGCTATCAACAATGATATGGGCCTTGATCTCTCTAACTCATATATCACCGTAACTGGTACCACTATAGACACAGAACAGCCACTTACTATCAGAAATTCTGAAATCTCGTCAGTTAACAATACTCGTTGGGAATTTACCAATGAACAGACAGGGTTTGAAACTAATGAAAGTGAAATAGGTAGTGTTTGGTTTAACAATCCAGGAGGGTCAGCCCAAGCATTCAGCTCGACAGAGTTGGTCAGTCCTTACATCAGATTTGAAGGTTTTGGTACTTTATTTGGCAATGACTTTATTCTGGATAGCTTAATTCTTACTCCGGGCAATGAATATTTAATCAATCATACTAATAGTCTTACTGTTAACTCATATTTAGAATCCCTAGGAGATATTTGTCAGCCTATCTTTTTTGCCTCATCCGTTGGCAATATTCAGGAAACACTATTTATGCCGAGTTCTGCCACTATAGACATGAGTTATACAGAGATCCAAGATATTATGGCCACTGGCGGAAACACATTCGACGCCGGTGTCGGAAGCGTGGATTTAGGAAATAACAATGGTTGGTCATTTAGAGACCCTAATGCCCAAGAGGTTAATCGATTCTTAGGAGACGATATATTTCAATGCAACAGCGAAGATAACGTGAGAATCACGCTCAATTTTTCTATAGATGAAGTAGATTCTATCAAATGGAATAATGGTAACGCCCAATCAGTTACGACTCCTTTCATCGTCAATACTCGTGATGCGCCTGCTGGCGAATCTGAAATTTTTGCCGAGGTTTTCTTTTCCAATGGATGTAGTCAGAGAGATACAGTGATGGTTACTGTAAATGAGCAATTTACATTTGACCTGGGCAATGATACTACCTTATGTAATGGTGCAGCTCTCCAACTCAACATACCCATTGACAATGCACAATATAACTGGTCCAATGAGGAGGTCGATCAATCTATCTTCGTATTTGAGAGTGGAGATTATGCTGTTACGGTTGATAGTGGTGCTTGTTCTTTCTCAGACGAAATATCCATCCTCGCAGTTGATTTGAGTCAACTGAGCCTTGGCAATGATACCACTTTATGCGATGAAGGATCCTTGATCTTATCAGTATCAAGTGAATTTGATGGCTCCATTCTATGGTCTGACAATAGTAGTTCTGGACCGACTTTAGAAGTTAACGATTCTGGGCTTTATTGGGCTGAATTCTCAGAAGACATCTGTGTTAGACGAGATAGTATCAACATTACATTCGAAAATGCCTTCAGTGTTGACCTGGGTAGTGATACCACTATCTGCAATGGCGCAGAAATCACCTTGTCCACTGGCAGGGATGTAGGCATTTTTAATTGGTCTACAGGAGACACTAAACCATTGATTACAATATCAGATGGAGGGACATATAGTGTTGAGGTTCAAGTAGGGACCTGTATAGCCAGTGATACCGTACAGATTGAACGGGTGGATATTAAAGATTTTAGCTTGGGAGAGGATCAAATCCTCTGTCTTGGAGAGTCCATCGAATTGAGCATTCCAGAAGGCTTCAGCGGCACCTTTGACTGGTCTACAGGAGCGCTGACTCCAACTATAGAGGTTACCTCTACGGACATCTATAGACTTACTATCTCAGAAGACATCTGTAGTCAGAGTGATAGTGTTGAGATAGTTTTTGACAATCCTCAGCTTTTTGACTTAGGTAGTGACACCACGCTTTGTTCTGGGCAGTCGTTAGAATTGAGTCTTGACGACCTTCCTATGGATGTCGCCATAGGAATCGAATGGACTACTGGGGTCAGTGCTCAGCCAAATATCACTGTAAACGAAGAAGGACTGTATGGTGTAGCCGTGACCATAGGAGCATGTACTACTAGAGATACTATCAATGTAGATGTTGCTGAGATCACCCCATTCAGCTTAGGCATGGATACAGTCATATGCTCAGATCAACAGTTCATGCTCTTAGCTCCAGCAGAGTCAACTCAATTACTCTGGTCTGATCTAAGCACTGATGAGTCATTAGCCATTACACAATCAGGCACTTATTGGTTAGATGTCGGAGATGGTACCTGTAGTCTAAGAGATAGTATCATGATCATCGTCGATCAAGAATTTGCTATAGATCTGGGTTCTGATACTACATTGTGCTCTGGAGAAACCATCATGCTCAATGTCGGTATCAACGGGGGCACTAACCTATGGAGTACTGGCGAGTCCAGCACTATCATTACAGTTGATGAGCCAGGAACATATTTTGTTGAAAGCACACAAGGGGCATGTGCTGCTATGGATGAAATCGATGTTTCCTTCATCGATGTTGACAATTTTACGATAGGAAATGACACAACTTTATGTATAGATGAACGCATTGTCCTATCTGCAGACCTGTCTGACCAGGCCACATATATATGGCAAGATGGGAGCAACGATCCAACCTTTGATGTTACGATGGGAGGACTCTACACGGTGACCGCATCCATAGAAAGATGTGATGCTACGGCTTCGATCAATGTAGATTTCCAAGAGAAACCTTTTATAGAATTAGGAGAAGATCTAACGCTCTGCGACCCTGATTTCATTACACTGGATGCAGGCATATCTGATGCTAACTACCTATGGCAAGATGGCTCCACAGAGCGGACCATCCAAACATTAGTAAGTGATGTATATGTTGTCATGGTTGATGACGGGATATGTCTTACTGGAGATACCATCTCTGTCTCCATCCAAGATAGACCGATGTTAACTATTGCAGCAGATGGAGAAGGTTCCATATGTAGAGGAGACTCCGTGATACTTACTGCCAGTACTGATGGCATCAGCTATCAGTGGCAAGACAATTCTACTGATGATCAATTCGTCGCTACCGAAACAGGGCTTTATTTTGCTGAGATGAGTTTTGGTGTCTGCGTCGTTTTAGACTCCTTTGATCTCGTAGTAAATGACAATCCTACTATAGTGCTACCACCAGATACTACTATATGTGATAATACAGTCATTACAATAGAGCTTCCAGCTAGTGGTTTAAGCTATGATTGGACTGGAATTCAAAGTACCAACAACATTGTAACTATTGATGAATCGGGTACGTATAGCGTCATAGCAACGGACGACAATGGTTGTGAGGATGAGGATCAATTTACGCTTTCGTTGAAGGAAACTCCTAATTTTGATTTGGGCATAGATGAAACTATATGCGAAGGAGAAACCCTTGAGCTCCTAGTCACTCCGAGTTTTCCAGAGATAATTTGGAATGTACCTAATACTGGATCAGGACTAAGTGTGTCAAGTTCTGGAGTATTTTGGGCCGAAGCAACCCTTGATGGATGTAGTTTTAGAGATTCCATCACTGTTGATGTACAAGCCTTTCCTGATGTCAATCTAGGCAATGATACAATCTTATGCCAGGGCAGCATGTTGACTCTCGATGTTACCAATACAGATGCCACATATAATTGGAGTACCGGTGAGACAACTCCCAATATCACTTTCACTGGGTCTGGATCTACGATGATCTCTGTAAGTGTTGACATCCAAGGTTGTACAAGCTCAGATCAAATTAATGTTAATATTAAAGAAACACCAGAATTCACCCTTGCCGAAGATGATACCATCTGTGAAGACGAAGATATTACCATATCTGTAGATAACCCTGGTGATCGATGGTCGATAGCGTGGAGCAACGGAGCGTCTACTAACGATATAACCGTATCAGAACCAGGATCATATACTGCGGTGGCAACCCTAGATGGCTGTAGCAGCGAAGACGAATTCGCTCTCTCAGTTCAACCTCTACCCGAATTTGATCTCGGCGAAGATTTTAGTAAATGTGAAGACCTGACTACGACTCTGTCGATTGATCGCAATGATGTTAATGTACTATGGCAAGATGGTACTACTGGCAATCAATTTGTCATCACTGATCCTGGACTTTACACAGCTATTGCTACAACCGATCTGGGTTGTTCATTTACCGATGATATAGAAGTGATGAATCGAGAGTGTGTGGCTTTCACCATTTATATCCCCAATGCATTTAGCCCCAATCAAGACGGTCGCAATGATAGGTTTTTAGCTTCTATACCAGATGGAGTATTCGTCTTAGAGTATGAAATGCATATTTATGATCGATGGGGTAATCAGGTTTTTGAGGCGTTTGACATCAATGTTGGCTGGGATGGCGGCGGACTGGGTTTTCAATCTATGCAGCCAGGAGTGTATGTATACAACATGAGAGTGCGTTATAGTGATGATTATCAATCTGAAATACAGGAAACCTTTACAGGAAATATCACATTAGTTGAGTAATTATTGAACGTCGAGTATCCGTATTGACTGTCCATTATAGCTGACAACATCTCCTTTCTTTTTGGATCTTAAGGTCTGATATATCGGCGCCTCAGTAGAAAGAGCATATATATTCTGCTCATCAAAAGAAAATTTGCCAATGGCAGTAGAAAAGTAATAGATACCTCTATCTGTGTGTACTAAGGCTCCATCCTTGATGACCAGAGTCGATGCAAGTGTCATACTGGCGGCCTTCAATCCATGTTCCTCCCATTGATGGATTTGCATGGATTTTTTATCTATCTCTTGCTGCATCATTGCTCGAGACGTCTCAAACTTATCACCTGCACTACTCTTAGTCTCATTAGACTTAGATTCTACCAGTGCCGACATCTCCATACGCAGAGACAACACATAATCAGATATATAGTCTATAAGTGCCTTTTTTAATCTTTCTTTGATCTGTAACATCCAGATAGGTTTAAGTATCTAATATGATATTAATACAGCTCCAATATAATAGTGCTACTTATATTTGTCATCACAGTCTAAATGATAAATAAGTCAATGAAATATATAGTATTCACCATAGCAATCGGAGTATTGATGCTACTGCATTCTTGCTCTCCTGCCGTTACTGAACCTATCGTCCAAGAAAAACCAACTCCAGTAGTAGAGCAACCTAAACTGGAGTCAAGAACTAATTGCACCACGTTAGACGATCTGGACTATTCGCTCAGGAGTAATACCGAGGACGCCTATGTTATCTATCGAGATCAAATAAGATTTAAAAACTGGGAGCGAGCAAGA
>CAZJHC010000016.1:0-22392 GCA_964545645.1 uncultured Saprospiraceae bacterium | reverse complement strand
ATATGACCAAATACTGAATATCTTTAGCTCAGCTGAGCGAAATCTCTTATTAATATACGACGCCTATCGAGGCTGATTATATTACTTCTCTTAAGATCATTAAGAACTGTAGTAACTGTCTGTCGTGATGTACCCGTAAAATCTGCTATATCTTGTTGTGTAAAACTGTGCTTAAGTAACAATTCGTTAAATCCGACTTTGTTACCAAACGAGATGGCATTCTCCTTTAGAAAGTTAATGACCCTCGTCCGAGCATCTTCTACTATAATAGATTCTAATCGTGAGGAGGTTGATCTTAGTTTATTACCAATAATCTCCATGAAGTCCGTTGCTACAGCTCCATTCTGCACAAATATCTTTTTGAGCGCTCTGCTTGATATCTGAAGCACTTCAGTATTCTTGTTCAATACTTGGGCTATTGAAGACCTTGTTTTTTCGCCACATAGACTCGCTTCTCCAAAGATCATATTAGCATGTACGATAGATCTTATTACCTCTTTGGCTACATAAGAATGTACGCTTACTTTGATAATCCCTGAGACTACGTGAAAAAGATGATCGCTTGGATCATTTTTGTGAAATATGATTTCAAACCTTGTACAATTCAACAACTCTGTATTCTTAGATAAGAACAAGAGTTCATTTTCATTTGCATTCTTAAGGTAATTGATATCAGTGAGCTTACTAAGAATAAGCTCTTGCTTTTGTTGGTGTAAATTTGGTGTCATTAGTACGTTTGTATACTATAATGACATATAATGAGGCTAATTCCCCTACTCTTAATGATGATTTCTAACGTTCTACCAATACAGACTTCGTAGAAAAGGATCCTAATACGCCTAAGCCGTTTTCAATATTGGTGTAATTGACTGAGGGACTAAAAAAGTCTGAACTCGTACTTATAAGTTGTTGATTGAGGCTGATATGGTATTGATATAACTCTTCTGATAAAGTGTTGACTTCAATATCTAAAATATTGATAATTTCTTCCTCCGACTTAAGAGGTTCGGATGTACTTAAATTAAGAATCACCACATCATCGGTCAATCTTGAATAATCTATAAAGACTCCATCTTTATGTTTAATTCTTTGTACAGCATTCTGTGCTGACTCTATAGATACTATATTCAATCTCTCTTTCTCTGGAGAATTAGTAATCGACATCTGCCCATTAGCATCCATCCTAAAAGTAGATTTCAATCTTGATGGTAAAATCTGAAAATATGCTGGTTGACTAACTGGTTCCTCTATAGCCATTGCCAATGATATATTATAGTGACTTTCTTCTTCTGACACCACTACTTCTTCTATTGACAATACTTCTGCATTGCTTAGACCAATCGGTTGAGGCACAAAGGTCCGAGCTTTAATCGTATCTAAGTCTGATCCAGGTAACCAAGCTTCTATCCAATAAGTATTACCAGGTGTGGGTCTAAAGTCCTTATTCCTAAGAATAAATTGATCATCCTGAGATGTATAAATGATCTTAGTGAATACGGTGGGAAAATCAGTACCTCCAAAGTTTATCTCAGCCAATGATATATCTATATTACTATTGTCTCCAATGAGATTGATCGTTTTAAAAAGATTAGCTACAATTGGATCATTTGGATTAATCTCACTGACAAAGCTTAATTCTTCACTTTCCTCCTCTACAGAGGATATGACGAAATCCTCACGACAAGAAGGCAAAAGGATTATTATAAACACTATGTAGAATAGACTTCTCAAAATATCAATAGTAGTTTTGGCTCGTATACTTTAGACGTTGAATTATATTGCAAGATACTAAATATCAACTTATTTATCACAAATAATCACACATAGCTGAAGGTCAGATATATACACATTATATAAGATTTTAATATGACAACTATATGCTAATAGAAATACTTACAAACGGAAAGATTGGCACAATACTCACTGATTGAGGTCTAAATGAATTCTCTCCACTATCTCGTATCACATCGATATAAAATGGATTCAATCGATTGTAAGCATTATAAGCGCCTACACTTAATTTTTGCTTGCCCCAACTATAATCATTATAAAGATTAACAGAAAAATCAAATCGATGAAATGATGGTAGTTGAATATTGTTAATCTTACCGAAGATAGGTACAAATGTCAACTGATCTTCCACTAAAACGGGATTGAGGCTTACAGGTGAAGTATAAGGCAGCCCAGAAGATAATTGCCAAGAGCATGTCAACTCCAGGTTGTCATTGACTTTGTAAAGGGCATTGATCTTAAATGCATGTCTCCGATCTAATCTTGAAGCGAAGGTTTGGCCATCGTTGATAAGATCAAATGTACTGGTAGCCTTAGCAAATGTATAGTTCACCCAGCCTTTAAAATACCCTACCCGCTTGTCTAATTCCAGCTCAAAACCATAGGCATCTTGTGATCCTACCGGTAGTTCTTCTTGCCAATTATCTCCTAATCCAATCGCCAAGAAGCCACCTTGACTCAGTGCTCTTACTCCATCCATATTCCGATCATAAATAGATAAAGTCAACGTACCAAAGGAACTAAACTCCTTGGCAAAACTTATGGAAAACTCATTAGAGGTTTGCGGTCGAATCCGATCTGTACTGGGAATCCATATATCATTTGGCAAGCCAAAACCTGATGAAGACAACAAATGAAGATACTGATCCATCTGGCTATACGAAAACTTAAGAACAGAGGTCTCTCCAACTGCTAATTTGGCCGCCAATCTTGGCTCAAGATTACCATATGAGTTGTTATCTGTAGATATATGACTCCAATGAAGCCCGGCATTTAACATCAGGTTACTAAAAGTCAATTCGTTCTCAACGAATAATCTGCGTTCACTCCCTGATATTCTCTCTATATCAAACAAGGAGTTTATAATCTCAGGTGTAATGCGCTCGTCATTATCTAATAAGTTATCCCTAGTACTGTTAAAAATCGATCCCGGAGAAAGTCTGTGTTGCACGATGTTAAATCCTGCCTTCAAGTAATAATTAGAAGACATAAAAAAATCTATATGGCCATTAATCACATAATCCTGTATATCAGATCTATACAACGATGCTGCATATGCCAATTGCTCATTTTCAGTGGACCTATCAATAACAGATCGATCAAAGTTGAAACTTTCAAATTGATATCGTGAATATCCTATATTAACATATGATGACAACTTATTACTAAAATAATGCGCCCATCTGGCAGAGAGAATATCATTTCCCCAATCCCAAGCGATCACATCTAATTCTTCAATATTGGACCCTGTTCGGTCATCGGTCACATTGCCGAGTACGTCATTATCGAATTTATCCTGGCCAGTATAAGCCGTGAAATAAAACTCATCATTCTCTCCCAAAAAAACGTTGAGCTTTGCATTGATATCATAAAACTTATAGTTTATAAAACCCTGCTGATCATCCAGTTCGAAAGAATATCGTGACAGTGGTTTGAGCCAAGGATCAACAATGGTGCGTCTTCCTGATAAGACAAAACTACTCCTCCCCTTTTTGATAGGTCCTTCTAACAAAGCTCTAACCAACAATGGATTTACTGCAAATTCTCCTTCTATTTCGTTCTTATTGCCTTCTTTCATGGTGACATCCATGACGGAACTCAATCTACCTCCATATCGAGCTGGAAAACCACTCTTTATGATTTTAAAATCCTTGATTGCGCTGGCATTGAATATAGAAAAAAGTCCTAAAGCATGGCCCGTATTATATACAGGCATACCATCCATGAGTATCAGGTTTTGATCTGTATTACCTCCTCTCAAACTCAATCCACCTAAACCATCTGCCCCAGAACTGACACCAGCTCTCATCTGAACCATTCTAAAGATATCTGGCTCTCCAGCCAACACTCCCATACTCCCGATCTGCTCTAATGGCACCTGATCGAATTGTTCGACATTCTTAGATTTTGATGGGAGTTTGTCTGTAATTAGGACCTCGTTGAGTTCTAACGGCTCCAAATATAGAGCAACGGTGCTATCTTTAATTAAGTCAATAGTTAGGTTTTTATCAGTATGATATATACTCGAAATCGATAGCACATGGACCCCTTGCGGCACTCCCATACTGAAGTAGCCAAACTCATTAGTCTGTGCATTGCTACTACCATCTTGGGTATAGATAGAAGCAAAAGGTATTCTCTCTTCAGATCCAGTCTCGGCAATCCAACCATTAAGCGTTACTATAGGCTTAGGTATAAGCTTAGGGTTTTTGATTATAGACAGTTGATTGGCAACAATTTTATAGATCAACCCAGTTTCATAAAGAATCTCATCTAGGATGATGCCTAGTTTTAATTTTCTAACATCAACCGTCCTCCTTACATCTTGAGGTATAATCTCGTTATTATAAGAAATGTTGATATCGCTCTCTGATGAAAGTAACAACAAGGCACTATCAATAGACACGTCAACAAACGTGATATCAACCTCTACTTCATCTGGCAAAGTCCTCTGTAGGCTAATATCATTAACCGGTAATACAACTATTAGAAATACTGCTGCAACCAATGACCAACTAATCCCACCTATCCAATTAAGCATATCTAAGTAACATATCAATGGTAAATATAGACGTTACCTATTAAGTTGTGAGCAAAATGAAGTATCTGATCTATATAAAAAAGGGAGACATGCATTGGCATATCTCCCTTTTATCTTTATTTTTTTGATACACTTAGTCACATGCTGATCCAGTCACTACAAAACCACTTTCAGTTTTCACACTTTTAAGCCCGCTAAAGTTGGTAATTATAATATCCATCACTTCATCGACACTATAATCATCTAATAAGGGTGATGTGAACTTATTCTCCATGCAGATTGCGAGTGAATGATCAATTTTTACGTTATAAACTGATTCAAGATTGGCGAATACATCGACCAATACACTTTCTCTAAAACTCAAAGAGGTGCCTAAGAGAGAATAAATTACTGGATTATGTTCCGACTCTATTACAGCTTTCTTATTGTTTATTATAGCATATTCTCCAGCCGTCACAATGGTCGATAATTTCGAATTTTTGTTATTAAAAACTCTAACGCTTCCTTGTTTTACATCAACTTTAGCACTATTGTCACCAGTATCAGTTATTATATTGAAAGATGTACCTAATACTTCAACGAAATTATCATTGCCCATATCGACAACAAATGGTCTATCTACATCGTGCTCCACTTTAAAGAAAGCTTCTCCACGCAAACTGATACTTCTAACACCCCCTTTATCGAGGTCACCGACTAATAGTTCAGACCCTTCATTGAGCCATACTTCGGTATTATCTTTTAATAGAGCGTATTGCAGATTTTGATCTGTTTGTTCTGTTGTTACTTTTTGGTACCCATCATTAGAGTTGCTTAAGAATTGATAGGCCAAGTAGCTGACTAAAACCAATCCTAACATACCTATTGCTATGGCGAGCCAAGGTGTTTTAGATTGTGATGTAGCTACTGAAGGCTTAGTTCTTAGCGTTTCTTCTAATGGTGAAGGAATATCAGATGCTATCTTCTTCTTAAATTTCATTTTTGCCGCTTCCACGTCAAAAGATTTATTAGGATAGTAATCTTTACTTGCTATCCATATAGAAGATACTTCTTGATTGATTTTTTCGAAAGAGGGATTGCTCTCAAGGGATTTTAACTCTTGAAGTTCGGCATCTGTGATGCTGTTTGTGAGCCTCTTATGAATGAGGGTATATATTTTAAGGTCTGTCATGATTTGAAAAAGGTTACATTGATAAGACAATTAAAAATGTACTCCCCCCTATTCTCTTTCACATTTTTTATTAAAAATCTAATCATACCGCATATGGTTGTATAGACTTTCGTAATATCCGCAGTGCTTTGGAGATTTGGTTCTCTACAGTTTTGATAGATATATCTAAGTGATTTGCTATCTCCTGATAGGACATATTCTCGAATCTGCTCATGCTAAAAACCAACTTACATTTTGGTGGTAATGAGTCAATACAATCATGTATTCTTTGTTCGAGCTCATTTTTTTCCATCTCCTGTTGTCCATCGATGGTATCAGATTCTATATCAATGACTGCCTCTTCGTTATCATCAAATTTCATACGTTGCTTACGTATATGATTTAACGATCTATTGACAGCTGCCCTGCGCAGATATGCTCTGAGAGAAGTCTGGACGTTAATTGATTCTCTTTTTCTCCATATATCTGTAAATATCTCTTGAACTATATCCTCTGCATAGTCAGCGTCATTGATGACCCGATAGATTACATTACACAGATAGGTGTAATATTTATTGAACAGTAGATCAATCGACTTCTGATCCCCTTTGGACAACAATTCTAATATCTCTACGTCTTCTGTTAACATCTAAGGCCACAAAATTAAGCAATTTTGAGCAAGCCTATAATTTGAATCGATTAAATAATCATATTGAAAATGATTAATGTAGAATAATCGCAATCTATTACTTGAATAATAGCATTATGTTCGTTTTCTTTGCACTCGCTTAAATGGTGATTGTAGCTCAGTTGGTTAGAGCGCCGGTTTGTGGTTCCGGAGGTCGCCGGTTCGAGACCGGTCTTTCACCCTCAAAATAGGGCGAGCCATCACGGTTCGTCCTATTTTAGTTGTATCCCCTGATATGTTATTAACACGCATTAAAGAAAAAGTAGCAATTATATTGAGGTTCTTAAGATTTAGCTCAAGAGCTAAATCTATCGATTTGATTGACTCGCCGCTGTTATTTGATCTGTGCAAGATACTCCGAGACAAATATATCGACCCTACAGAGCAATCTACCATAGAGAATAGGCGAACTGAGCTCATAAACGATCGCAGCATCATCCAACGTCAATCGCTTGGCGCCGTTTCGAAGATGAATCCTCATGAGAAGATCAGTATTAGTCAATTGGCACAATCCTCGGTATCTCCCAGATATAAATGTGAACTGCTCACTGGGTTAGTTAAATGGACTCGAGCTCGCAGAGTACTTGAGTTAGGGACCAGTCTCGCTATCAGCAGCTCATATATGGCCACCATAGATGATGTAGTAACGATCGACACTGTGGAAGGCTCCTCATCCATTGGTACTATTAATGCTCAAGTGACGCTCAATTCCAAAATCACCTGTCACATTGATAGTTTTACATCATTCATAACACATCAGAAAGAACGACATACAAAATATGATTGTATACTACTAGATGGACATCACCAATATGAATCTACTATAGAATACGTTGACGAATGCATGGATCTACTCAATCCAGGTGGATACTTGATACTTGAT
Source organism: uncultured Saprospiraceae bacterium (assembly GCA_964545645.1). Classification (GTDB taxonomy): domain Bacteria; phylum Bacteroidota; class Bacteroidia; order Chitinophagales; family Saprospiraceae; genus GYS-P2D. Next base: position 15,119 of record CAZJHC010000016.1, on the reverse strand, counting down.
GATATCTATTGGTCTTCGGGTATGATGGATGCATGGCAAGTCATTAAATGTAGGTCTGATTACAATTTATCCATTGATGTATTCTTCTATGGCATCCTTTCTAAGCAGACCATACTCAAGGAAGCTATAGATATTAAGCTATGGCCATTCAGGTCTCGATGGCAAGTAGGATTATTTAGGTGACTCCGGCTCTTTTTTCAACACACCGGTTTCCTCTCCGAAGTATTGAGCAAATCTGGCTAAATCATTTGAATGATCTTTATCTTTAGTCGCATTGAAATAACTATCTGCCATACCTTTAAGAGAGTAATAGCATAATCGATTCATCTCTCCAATTTCCAATTTAGATGTCCAGAGATCGATCTTCAAGGTCTCTAAGCTTTTCTCATCAAATAGAGAGAGGAAAAAACCTTTTGCTCCAGCTGGAGATCCTTTCGAAGGAGGATCATCGCTTACCCAATCTATAGACTGTGGCACATTGGTATCATCCAATGTAACTTTCAATTTAATCTCTACCTCTTTCATATTCTATCGACTTTGTATTTCTTATTCTTTATTAACTTAAGTACCCCCTTAGATCCTGCTAAATGTCCAGCACCAAAACAGAAAAAGGACGGTTGTTGTTCATGCAATTCAATAATTCGCTCACTCATATAAAGGTTTCTATCATATATCAGAAGCTGCTTGAGCGCCCCCATTGAGCTTATAGAGTTCTTATAGAGTTGCAAAATATCTTCTTTATAATAGAGCTCGATTAATTTATAAAACTTCTTGTTCATTGCAGGGACATTGCGCATCCATTTTTTTAATGCATCAAAATCATAATTCAATGGAATACTTTTCATAATCGCCACCTGCTGCTGTATTGTTTCTATTCCCCTTAAGGTTTTATCCTTACTCTGTGCATAAGACCAAATGGCATGATCGAGTTTTTCTGATTCATCTTTTTGTAAGGACCCATATACTAAGCCCATAATGATCATAGGCCTAAGATGCATTACATGAGTGAGCTCAATGCCATAAGCACGCTTAATAATTGTTTTCAATCTTGCTAAACTCCGATTGCTGTATCTCTTACTCCACTCGTTAAGATTGAGCAATGTGATATATGGAGTGATATACTGCTGTATATCTTGATCCAGTGTTGTCTCAGTATAGACCTTGTCGTATCGATCTATACATTCGTATACCTTGGTGATGATATCGATATGAGATATAGGCAGATGTATCGTCCCAAAAATAATAGAGAAAGAGGCCGGATCCAAAGGATCGTACATCTTCCAAAAAAGGCCCTTAGAGATCAAGATTTATTCGTAAGAGTATGGTAAAATTTTAGACTTTTTAACCTTAGAAAGTGTCATGAGCGTCTTAAGCCTTTCAACCTCATCTATCTGCGATAGCTTTTTGAACAAGAGCTGCTCATAAGACGGAATATCCTTGCATATCACTCGGAGTAAAAAATCTCCATCGCCAGTGATAATATAACCTTCGGTAACTTCATCAATCGATTGAATTTTTTCGATAAAATTATCAAGTGCATTATCCTTTTGCCAAGCCAAAGAAACGAGTACAAAGGTACTAACGTTTAGACCGAGTTTGTTTCCATCAACTTTGGCATGATAAGACTTTATTACACCTGATTGTTCCAATTTCTTAACTCGCTCGAGCGTAGGTGCCGGAGATAAACCTATGCGTTTGGACAATTCCAAATTGGTTATCTTACTATTCTCTTGTAATAATTTTAAGATCTTTAAATCTATGTTATCCAATTTCGACTCCATATCAGACTTCTCTTGTTTAAAATATAATTTTAGTAAAAATAGATTTTTTTACTCTAAATTTTTTAATTGCTACAAATATTAGATTATAATTTTAAAAGTGCCCTCACCAGGACTCGAACCTGGATCTAAAGTTTAGGAAACTTCTATTCTATCCCTTGAACTATGAGGGCCAATTGATAAGCATTATGATCTATTTAAGAAAAACTATTGATAATACTGGCAAAACCCACAGGGTCTAAGCTAGCACCACCTACCAAACCACCATCAACATCGGGCTTGCCGAATATCTCTTGAGCGTTGTGCGGCTTAACAGATCCCCCATATAATATAGGGACTTTTGCGGCCAAAGCTTCACCAAAAGAATCCGAGACAAAAGATCGTATAGCCTGATGCATTTCTTGTGCTTGCTCTGGAGAGGCTGTTTCGCCAGTTCCTATGGCCCATATAGGTTCATAAGCAATCACCAAAGGATCAAGTTGAGTCGTCGTAAAATGACTAAACGAAATCTTTAATTGATTCAAAACGTAATCAATATGATTTCCATCTTTCCTGATTTGGAGAGATTCTCCACAGCAAAATATTGGAATCAACTGATGCTCCAGAGCTATCCCTAATTTAAGCCCAAGCAAAGCATCATCTTCTCCGAAATATTCTCTACGCTCTGAGTGCCCTATCACGACATGATTAGTACCGCAAGACTTAATCATATCTACTGAGATCTCTCCGGTATAAGCTCCTTTCAAATGTCGGCTCATGTTCTGGGCGCCGAGATAAATACCCTCAACGTCAGAAACGGTCTGATTCAAGGTATATAAATGCGTATGAGGGGCACACAATACAACATCCACATCTGACGCTTTTTGTTGTTGTGATATCTCCTTTAATAGTTTAATTCCTTCAGCGACATTGGTATTCATTTTCCAATTAGCGGCTGCAATTTTTCTTCTTTTCACTTTATAGTGCTTTATGATGACGATTGATTCTATAGCGCAATGTAAGTCGAGATAGAATCAGTAACGAAAGTATCACTTTCCCTTGTTTTATCACTTACTTTGCGCTTCAAATTGAGACTTGTTATGAATACTATCGCTCCTTATGTACATCGTGACATTAGTTGGCTCGAATTTAATTATCGAGTACTTCAAGAAGCCAAGGACCCTACTGTTCCTCTTTTAGAAAGACTCAAATTTTTAGCCATTTATTCGTCCAATTTGGATGAATTCTTTAGAGTAAGGGTGGCCAATCATAGAAACTTGTTGCGGATCGGCAAGAAAACAAGGAAGGATCTTGGTTTTGAGCCCAAAACTTTAATAAAAAAGATCCTCAACATCGTCAGCCATCAACAAAAGGAATTCAGCGAAATATTCTTCTCTCAAATATTACCTCAATTAAGGAAAGAAGGAATACATCTTATCAGGCGTCAAGAGATGAATAAAGAACAACAGGAGTTCATTGAGACATATTTCAATGAAAACATGTTGCCTTTTGTCCAGCCTGTGCTCTTGGTTAAACAAAAGATAAAACCGTTCTTAAATAATGGTGCCTTGTACTTGGCGCTCCATCTCAGTGATCAAAAGACCAAAGAGAAACATCACGCCATTGTGAAAGTACCGTCAGACGAATTACAAAGATTCATAGAGTTGCCCCATAATGTCGAAGGGGAACACGTGATAATTATGATCGATGATGTGGTACGACATTGCATCAGTTGGATTTTTCCAGGATATGATATCATAGAAACATACGGTATCAAGTTGACAAGAGACGCAGAACTATATATTGACGATGAGTTTTCTGGTGACTTATTGGGTAAGATCAAATCAAGTATCAAAAAGCGTAAAATAGGGCCTGCATCAAGATTAGTATATGACAGAACTATGCCCTCTGCCTTTGTCAAGTTGTTATTAAAAGTTTTTGACCTAACTGAATATGACCTACTGCCTGAAGGTCGATATCATAATAACTCTGACTTCTTTAAGTTTCCTCATTTTGGGCGAAAGCATCTGGTAGAATCCCCAATAGAGCCCATTCATTTAAACCACTTAGAAGATCCGACAAGCATATTTGACTCAATCGATCAAAAAGATCACTTGGTGCATCCGCCATATCACAGCTATCAGTCTGTGGTAAACTTCTTTGAAGCAGCTGCAATAGATCCTGATGTCACCCACATCAAAATCGTACAGTACCGTGTAGCATCAAAGAGTCGCATTATGGATGCCCTTAGAAAGGCAACAAAACAAGGAAAGCAAGTATTCGCATTCATAGAGGTTAAAGCCAGATTTGATGAGGAAGCAAACTTAGAGTGGGGAGAGCGTCTAGAGGCCGCCGGTGTTAAAGTACATTACAGCTTGCCAGGTATTAAGGTTCACGCTAAGATGGCTACGGTTATCAAACAGGTAGGTGACATATCAAAAATCTATTCGTATCTGAGTACCGGTAACTTTCATGAAAAAACGGCCAACGTCTACTCCGATTTTGGACTTTTCACTTCTGATCTTCGACTGACCTCTGAAAGTATCAAACTTTTTAATTACCTCGAAACAAAAGATAAAACAGGGATTAATTTTAAACACCTAAAGGTCGGTCAATTTAACATGACCTCCGACATCATCAATTATATAGAAAAAGAAATAGACAATGTCAAAAGAGGCAAGAAAGGATTTATTTTTCTTAAAATGAATAGCCTACAAGATCCTACAATGATCGACCTCTTATATCGTGCAAGTCAAGCAGGTGTAGAAATAAAAATGGTGATTAGAGGTATTTGTTCTATCGTTCCAAAAGTCAAAATGTTTAGCGAAAACATAGAAGTTATGAGTATCGTAGATCGCTTTTTGGAGCATGCTCGAGTATTTATATTTCATAATGATGGAGACCCCAAGTATTATATGTCATCGGCAGACTTTATGTATCGCAATCTGTATAAGCGTATTGAGGTGGTGTTCCCCATATACAATACTGAAATCAAGAACCATGTTCAAAAGATCATGGAGTTACAACTTAATGATAACGTTAAGTCCAGATCTCTAAACCATAAAAAAACGAACGAATATAGAAGAGAAAAAGATCGTCTTCAGATAAGATCTCAAATGGAAACATATGCCTATATAAAAAGAAACGAAAGATAAAATGCTAAGAGCAATCTCACCTATAGATGGCAGATATGCCAATAAAACTGCGCCATTACAGGACTACTTTTCGGAAGCAGCCCTAATCAAATATCGCATCCATGTCGAATTAATTTATTTCAATCATTTGATCAAGATGAAGATCTTAGACTCACCTAAGATCGATATAAAAAGCTTCCTCGATAAGCTGACCCAAGATGATTATCGTCAAGTGAAAGCTATCGAGAAGGTGACAAATCATGATGTTAAAGCTGTAGAATACTTTCTTAAAGAAAAGCTGAACGACCAAATAAGTCCCGAGCACTTAGAGTACATACACTTTGCCCTAACCTCTCAAGATATCAACAACACAGCGATGCCCATGATGGTGCGTGATGCCTTAGAGTCATCTATCATCCCAGGTTTCTCAAAATGCTTAGAACTGATGCTCTCTATGTCTAAGAAGTATCAAAACATCTCTTTGCTAGCACATACCCATGGACAACCTGCTTCGCCAACCACGATGGGTAAAGAGATAGATGTGTTCTGTTATCGATTGAATAAACAGATCAACAAACTCAAGGACGTTGAGCATACATCAAAATTTGGAGGAGCTACTGGCAACTTTAATGCCCATAGGGTAGCCTATCCAGACTATGACTGGCGACAAGAAATGAATACAATGATATCAGGCGTTGGGTTGACTCGACAGCTATCCACGACCCAGATAGATAACTATGACGGATTTGCAGAGATCTTTCAAATATTGGCAAGGATAAATACCATCTTAATTGACTTCTCCAGAGATATATGGACTTACATCAGCATGGACTACTTCAAACAAAAAGTGGTCGCTAACGAAGTGGGTAGTAGTGCCATGCCACATAAAGTGAATCCTATAGACTTTGAAAATGCTGAAGGCAACTTAGGCTTGGCAAATGCATTGCTAAACTTTTTAGCCAATAAACTCCCCATCTCAAGGCTGCAACGTGATCTTACAGACAGTACCGTTACCCGCAATATAGGTGTACCATTTGCACATATTACGATCGCCTTGACCAGCTTACTCAAGGGAATGAAAAAATTAGAAATCAACCAAGACGCTATTGATCAAGATCTTACAAAAAATTGGGCTGTCGTCGCAGAAGCGATACAAACCATTCTCAAAAGAGAGGGATTTAAAAAGCCTTATGAGTTGCTAAAATCGTTTTCAAGAGGTAAGGGCAAACTGACAAAAGAAAACTTCGACGAGTTTATCGATAGTTTAGATGCTTCTCAAGGACTCAAAACAGAACTTAGGGCGATAACTCCCTTTAATTACATCGGATATGCTTAATATCGGTAAGTGCCTTCAGAGTCTACAATCACGAGTTCGTTATTGTAGTGCTCTTCTACTCTACCGATGATTTGAGCATCTATTCCATATTTTTTGGAGATCTTGATAATTTCGTGTGCTGATGATACATCCGTATACATCTCTAATCGATGTCCCATATTAAACACTTCATACATCTCTTGTCGAGGTGTGTTAGACTCAGACTCAATCAACTGAAATAAGGGAGGGATCGGCAACAAATTGTCTTTAATGACTCTCTTGTTTTTAACAAATTTCATCACCTTGGTTTGCGCACCTCCGGTACAATGTATCATACCATTCACCTTGCTCCTGAGATGAGTCAACACCTCCTTAATAACGGGCAAATAAGTCCTCGTTGGGGAGAGTATTAGCTTGCCGACTTCTATTAGCTCCTCACCTATCTGAATAGTATCCGTCAACTGTTTAGATCCAGCATAAACCAAGTCCTTCGGTGTCGCAGGATTATAACTCTCAGGATATCGATCTCGATAGATCTTGTCCAAAATATCATGTCGAGCCGAAGTCAACCCATTACTTCCCATTCCTCCATTATAATCGTCTTCATAAGTCGCCTGACCATAAGACGCCAATCCTACTATGACATCGCCAGATTTTATTTCGTTTTTGATTACTTGTTGCCGAGGTAGTCTACCAAAAGCTGTTATGCCCACATCAATAGTTCTAACTATATCTCCGACATCAGCAGTCTCGCCACCGGCCAGATGAATTCTTACACCACAGGCAGCCATCGATTGAATAAATGCCTCAGATGCTTGTATTACTTCTGTAATAACTTCAGCAGGTATCAACGACTTGTTACGTCCGACCGTAGATGAGATAATAATGTCGTCTATGCATCCTACACATGCCATATCATCAACATTCATGACGATACTATCCTGGACGACTCCTTTCCAGACTGATAGATCGCCTGTCTCTTTCCAATAGATATAAGCTAAACTGGTCTTGGTTCCAGCGGTATCAGCATGCATGATATTGCAATAACTCTTATCCCCCCCTGCGATATCAGGAAGCACTTTACAAAACGCAGCAGGATATAACCCTTTGTCCATGGATTTAATAGCGTCATGGACTTCTGATTTTGAAGCTGAGACCCCTCTAAGGTCATACTTGGACATTGGTTTGTCAGACATAATCTAATAATTAATCCTTGGGTCTAATATGCTATACAATAAATCAACCACAATGTTAATAAGAATAAACAATCCACTGGTACAAACTAAAGATCCTAAAATTACGGGTACATCATAATTGAGCAAGGCGGTAACAGTGAGATACCCTATTCCTTTGAAATTAAAAATGAATTCAACAAAAAACGCTCCTGCCAATAATGCGGCGAACCAGCCGCTGAGTGCTGTTAGGATCGGATTAAAGGCATTCTGAAGAACATGATCTTTCATTAATTTAAATCGCTTGACACCTTTAGCTCGAGCGACAAGCACAAACTTCTCTGACAACACCATTAAGACAGAACTACGAGTCAGTTGAGTAATAATAGCAACTGGCCTAACACCTAGTGCTATGGCTGGCAAGATTAAGTTCTTCCACACAATGATATCATCACCTAAATCATTAATTTCAAACAAACTACCCTGTATATTAAGACCTACAAAACTCCTAAAGTAAAATCCAAAGATCACTCCTAACACAATGGCTGTAACATAACTTGGCACAGAATACCCTAGGGTTGAAATTCCTATAATGCTTCGATCTATCCAAGTGTTTTGATTCAGGGCCGCTACAAATCCAAAAGCAAGTCCTAAGGTTAGTGCTAATAACAAGGACGTAACAGCCAATATCAGTGTAAGCGGAAATGCTCCACGTAAAAGGCCAATAACGGGCCTGCCGCTTTGATAAGACTCTCTAAAGTAAGGAGCCTTTATGCCAAACGATAAATTAGACAGCAGATCAACCTTCAAGCCAGAATAAGAATCCTTCCAGCTCTCTCTGGGTCCTATATAGATAGGAGATAAATCTTGAAGATATCTGATCAACTGAATGTGATAAGGCTTGTCGAGTCCTAGTTGGTTTCTCTTTAAGCTGACTGTCTTTTCGTCCATTCGCTGACCGAAAGTCATACGAGTAGGATCAACGGGGGCAGCATAAACTATAGCTGTTATAATGATCACAACTAAAATCAAAACTATTAAGCCGTATAAAAGCCGATTTAGCAATAAGGAAAACATTTATTTGACTTTTAAGAGAACATTATGAACACAAGGTAATTTTTATCCTTTGTTTTGTGATCCTTAATTGTATAATTTGCTAAATCAGTATTTTGCCGCTAACTACTACTCTACCCTTTGACCAAATACCTCATTTTTCTAAGCGAGATAAGGCCTACCAAATGGGCGATTCTAACCTTAGAGACTTTTATGAACACGAGGTTGATATTGAGGCTTTTGCTCAGGTTATAGAGCAACGACAAAAGTTCAACACAGATAGACGATTGCTCAAAAAGGTTATTACGACCCAGTATGCTCATGATACAGTAGGTTCTACCTTGCAAGCCAATTTAGATGATCTCGATTCAGAGAAAACCTTTACTATAATAACGGCCCACCAACCATCCCTTTTGACTGGTCCGCTCTATTATATTATTAAAATCTGTAGCACAATTAGCCTTTGTCGTCGTTTAACATCCCATTATCAAGGGTATAGATTTGTCCCGACGTTCGTCTCAGGAGGTGAGGATCATGACTTTGAGGAGATAGCCAGTTTACATTTTTTCAATAAAACATTTACTTGGGCAACAGACCAAAAAGGTGCCGTAGGGCGTATGAATCTTGATGGCATAGAGGAAGTGCTAGCACAGGTCACTGATACTTTTGGCAACCTCCCCCATGCTCAAGATCTGAAAGATATAATTGCCACCGCTGTTAGTAAGTCAGATAACTATGGAGCATTCATGAGACAATTAACCCATGCTCTCTTTGGCCATTATGGTCTTATGATAGTTAACATGGATGAACCAATTTTCAAACAAGCATTCTTACCCTATGTGCTCGAAGACTTGGATCATGAGCACTCTCACAGGTTGGTTAACAAAGATCAAAAAGCTCTGGAATCTGTAGGATATAAGTCGCAGGCACATGCTCGTGAGGTCAACATATTTGTCCATAAAGAAGATCGACTTAGAATAGTCAAAGATCAAGATTCTTATGCTATCGGAAGTACCACATATACCAAAGATGCATTGATTGATCTGCTCAAGGACAAACCCGGTGATATAAGCCCTAATGTAGTACTAAGGCCTATATACCAAGAGTTAATACTTCCTAACTTAGCATATGTAGGTGGTGGTGGAGAACTGTCATATTGGATGGAGAGAACAAGTCTTTTTAGTCATTGGAAGATACCTTTTCCTATGTTGGTCCGTCGAGATTCGGCTCTCATAATCGAATCTAAAGAGAGTGACAATCTCGTCAAACTGGGGATGACCGTTGGAGATTTATTTCAACGAGAAGACCACATTATCATTGATTATACTAAATCACAAAGTGAAGAAGATCTTAACCTGGATATTGAGAAAAAAGAAGCTCAGATATTGTTTGAAAAATTACTGCTTAGAATCGAACAAGTGGATGCCAGTTTAAAAGGAGCCGTTAAAGCAGAAGAGTCTAAGCTTATAAAGGCGATGGACAACATTGAAAACAAGATGATTAAGGCGGAGAAAAGAAAAAATGAAGTCCAAATAAACAGAATCAAAAAATTAAAAAACAAACTATTTCCAAATAATGATAGTCTACAAGAGCGGTATGAGAACTTCATCCCATTCTATCTAAAATATGGAGATACTTTTATATCAACGCTTATTAGTTCTCTTGATCCGCTCAATAAAGATTTTAAAATTATTGAACTAACATTAGACGATTGACAATCGTTAGGCTTGAGCAGAATCAAAGTATCCTAAGATTTCGTCAATCTTGGCTTTAAGTCCGCTCCTAGGAATAATAAAATCGAGAAATCCATGAGCCATCAAAAATTCAGAGGTCTGAAAGCCCTCTGGGAGGTCTTTTTTAATAGTTTCTTTTATAACTCTGGGACCAGCGAATCCTATTAAGGCCTTAGGCTCACTAAAATTGATATCACCCAACATGGCGAATGAAGCCGTCACTCCTCCTGTGGTTGGGTCTGTCAAAAAAGAAAGGTAAGGAATCTTGGCTCTGGACAATTGAGCCAACTTGGTTGACGTCTTAGCTAATTGCATTAAAGAAAAAGCAGACTCCATCATACGGGCTCCACCAGACTTAGAAATAATCATTAATGGCGTACGATTATCTATACAATAGTCGATAGATCTTGCAATTTTTTCTCCAACGACAGATCCCATAGATCCACCTATGAATGAAAAATCCATAGCAGCCACTACAAGAGGCTTTTTATTTATTTTACCCACGGCGACACTAATAGCATCAGAAAGAGAGGTCTGATCGTACGCTTTTTTCAAACGTTCATCATATGATTTTAAATCTGTCCACTCCAAGAAATTGGAAGACTTAATATTGTCATGGAGCAACTTGTATCTGCTGCCAAACAAAATATTAAAATAATCATGAGAGCCTATGCGAAAGTGATATTCGCAACTAGGACATACAAAAAGGTTCTTTTCTAATTCTAATATAGTAAAGGTACCTGAACATGATTTACATTTCTGCCAAAAGCCATCTGGCACCTCCTTTTTCTCACTAGTAGTGGTCTGTATTCCTTCTCTTAGCCTCTTAAACCAACCCATAATTCAATAGATCTTATTATTTGGTATTTTAAAACATTATAAGTAGCCAAGGATCTTAAATTGCTACACGAATGTAACAATTAAATACAAAGACCAATCTCTAGTAGTGTTGTAATAATCAGATTGCCTTTAATATCTATATGACTTGACAGTTCGCACAAAAGCTTGAACATGCTCATAGGAAGTATCAGGGTAAACCCCATGCCCTAAGTTAACGATATGTCTTGATCCAAAATTGTCAATCATTTCTTTAGTCTTTTGCTCGATTTCATCGATAGGAGCGTATAACTGACATGGGTCCAAGTTTCCTTGGAGGATAACGGTATCTCCCAATATGTCTCGAACATACTTGGGTGGTGTCTTCCAATCTATGCTTAAGCCTTGTATATCAAGGTCACTGAAAGAAGGGATAAGGGACCACCCTCCTTTAGGAAAAAATATCTTTGGAACTCCCTGGACCTGATCAAAGATCCTTCTAACATAAGGCAAAGAAAATTCTCTATACTGATCTATGGGCAGCATGTCGGACCATGAATCAAAAAGCTGTATCAGATCAACACCATATTTAATTTTTTGATTTAGATATGAGATTATGCTCTCCGTTATCTTATTCATCAGTTCATGTGAAGCCTTAGGTTGTTCATAAAGGAATCTTCTTGCATTAGAAAAAGTCTTACTCCCTGACCCTTCAATCATATAGGCAAATAAAGTCCAAGGCGCCCCACTAAACCCAATCAGAGGGTTTCGATTATCAATAGCCACCTTAGTCGTTTTAATAGAATTAAAAACATAGGACAAATCATCTAACACATAATCTCCAGAAACCAAAGATGCCACATCATGAGGTGAGTTAATGGTCTTTTGAAAAAGAGGACCTTTATTGGGGACTATATCATAATCAAGACCCATGGCTTCTGGTATAACCAATATATCCGAAAAAAGTATCGCAGCATCAACACCTAATACGTCCAGTGGCTCCACAGTAACCTCAGCAATTAAATCAGGACTCTTTACTAATTCTTTAAATCCAGATACCGAAGATCGCACTGATCTATACCCTGGCAAAATGCGCCCTGCTTGCCTCATTATCCATATGGGAGGTCTTTCTAAGCTCTTACCCTTGAATACATCTAATAAAATCTCATTTTTGTAGCTCATATCAACTGACTATTGAATCGTAAAAATACATTAATACCAAACTCATGAAGATAGTTCTGATAGGTTATGGAAAGATGGGCAAAACCATAGAAGAAAAAGCCCTAAAAAAGGGACATAATATATGTGGCATTGTTAGTGCCGATAATCACTCTGAACTATCAGTACTAGCTCATGAGGCAGATGTCGCCATAGAGTTTACTAACCCAGAGGCGGCATATGACAACATAACTAAATGCTTAGAACTTAAACTACCAGTGGTATCTGGCACCACAGGGTGGTTAGATAAATATGATGAAGTAGCCAGAATGAGCCAAACTCAAAAGACTGGTCTCTTTTATGCCTCCAACTATAGCATAGGAGTTAACATCTTTTTTGCCATTAACAAGAAGCTTGCAGCGTTGATGCATCCTTATAGTGATTATAATGTACAAATAGACGAAACCCATCATATTCATAAGCTTGATGAACCCAGTGGGACCGCAATTACTACTGCCGAAGGAATACTTTCTCATTTGGATCAAAAAAAGGACTGGCTCCTTAATGCAAAGGACCAAGACAAGATTACCATCGTCTCGCATAGAGAAGGAGAGGTATATGGCAAACATACAGTCCATTATAACTCTCCTATTGATGAAATTATCTTGACTCATAATGCCCATAATCGAGATGGATTTGCACTCGGTGCTATAACTGCAGCAGAGTGGATCATAGATAAGCAAGGTCCGTATGGCATGGCAGACATGCTAGGATTATAAGCCTCATGCCATAGAATTAATAAGTGTTGTATTTTTAGCAATCCGTGATACCTCCAGAGACAGTAGACGACATTATAGCAAGTGCTAAAATAGAAGAGGTCATAGATGACTATGTGAATCTCAAGAGGCGTGGTGTTAACCTAATTGGCCTTTGCCCTTTCCACAATGAGAAGACCCCATCATTTACGGTTTCTCCTGCTAAAAATTTGTATAAGTGTTTTGGATGCGGAAAAGGAGGTAGCTCTGTAAATTTTTTAATGGAGCATGAGCAATTCAGTTATCCTGAAGCTCTAAGATATCTGGCATCTAAGTACAATATCCAAATCAAAGAGGAAGAAAAAACTGATGAGCAAAAGCTAAGAGATCATGAGCGCCAGAGCTATTTTATTATCAACGAGTTTGCACAAGACTTTTTTAAGCGACAGCTTTTTGAGACGGTCGAAGGTAAGAGTGTTGGATTAAGCTACTTCAAGCATCGAGGATTACTTGAAAACACTATCAAAACATTTGATCTCGGCTACTCTCCTAAGGATAGTAAGACGTTCTATCAGTCGGCCATAGACAAAGGCTACAACATCGACAAATTGAAAGAACTGGGATTAATCAGCACCTCCGGGTATGATTTCTACCGTGAGCGTGTCATATTCCCTTTTCATAATATAAGTGGCAAGACTATAGGTTTTGGTGGGCGAATATTGAGAGAAGATAAAAAGGCTCCTAAATATTTGAATTCGCCAGAATCTAATATTTACAATAAGAGAAAAACACTCTACGGGCTGTTTCAGGCTAAATCAGAAATACGTAAAAAAGATGAGTGCTTATTGGTCGAAGGGTATACTGATGTATTGAGCCTTTATCAAAACGGCATCAAGAATGTGGTCGCTTCGTCAGGGACCTCATTGACAATTGAACAAGTACTCTTAATCAAGAGGTTTACTCCTAATGTGATAGTTCTGTATGATGGCGATCAAGCAGGAAAAAACGCCGCTTTGAGAGGATTAGATATTTTTCTTGAAAATGACCTCAATGTAAAGGTAGCGACCATACCTAATCAGCTCGATCCAGACAGTTATATCAGAGAAATAGGCACAGATGAGTTTCAGACATTCATCAAAGAACAATCTACCGACTTTGTGCTCACGCTAGCTCAGAACATAGAAGAAGCCTATAAAAACGATCCCATAAACAAAAGCATCCAAGTCAAAGAACTTACTAATAGCTTAGTCAAGATAAGTGATCAATTAAAAAGATCGCTCTATGTAAAAGAGTGTTCTGGGATATTGAATATCGCTGAAAACACTCTAATCGCTGAGGTCAATCGCAACTTAAATAAGGTCATTTATAAAAAGCAAAATGACCTAAGACGACAACAAAGAACTTCGACTCCGCCGCCCATAGAAGGAGAGCTACCTCCAATACCCAATGAATCACAAGAACCTACAAGCAAGCTCTATAAAGATCAATATCAGGAACGAGACGTGGTAAGAGTTTTATTACAACACGGGCATAAAATATGTACCGCCCAAGATGATATGACAGGTGCAGAGTACCTCAAATCACTTTTGATGGGCTTTGAATCACACTTTGAGACTGATCTTTACAAAAATATAATTCAAGAATATTATCAAAGAATTGATAATGGTAAAAATGTGTCAGCTCAATTTTTTGTAGATCACTTGGACCCTACTATTAAAACCTTGAGTATCGATCTCTTGTTTGATAATTACACATATGCTCAATGGGCTGATAAGGGTGTAGAACTGCAGACACAAAAGCCTATAGAGGAGAATCATGAAAAAGACATATATCAATCTATCATGAGATACTTCATGATACATTTTAAGTCACAAGAAAAGGTTTGGAAAGAAAAAATATCTGCCTGTACAGATGAAAATAAGAAGATCGTGTTACTGACCGCATACAAGACCTTTAAAGAAGAAATGAAAGATCACGCTACTAAGTTAAACACGGTCATATTGTAACAACAAAAGAGAGAACCTCCGCAAGGTCCTCTCTTTCATCTATAATTAGTTACGATCTATACAGTTAAGATCATCAAAGGCCTTAGTGAGTCTTTCTTTTAATGAAATCTCTCCTACTCTGAGCCACTTACGTGGATCATAATACTTTTTATTGGGGACATCGTCTCCTTGAGGATTACCTAATTGAGATTGCAAGTAAGCTTCATTCTTATGATAATAC
>CAZJHC010000015.1:0-23271 GCA_964545645.1 uncultured Saprospiraceae bacterium | reverse complement strand
GCTCTAAGATGGTGTCCCAAGCATTGAGTATTCTTTCAAATTCGCTTGGGCAACCTTGAGCTCGTTGGGCCGGAAGTATTTCTTCATCTACTATATATGATAATTCTTCTGAGCTTGCGCCATAGGCTAAACAGAGGATGTCATAGAACCGTTGAGAATTTAATGAGTGCTCACCAAAAAATGAGATGTCTTCAAGTGAGGATTCTGTCACGTCGGCCATTCCTCCCCAGAAAGTAGCAAAATCTACTAAGGCCTCCTCTCCGAGCTCTTCGAAGATTAATAAGCTAATCACGGAAAACTGGTCTACAGCATCCTCTTCTCGGCCAGTTATAGGGAGTTCTAATATATCGACAAGCGCATGACCTATCTCGTGCAATAAGATAGATATGGTATTATTGCCTACGGCCAGCGAAAGGTCCTCACCTTCATAACCCATGGATTGATAGATTAAGTAGGATTGTGCAATCATCTCATAGCACATCACAATCGTCTGTTCTTCGGATAGATAGAACGCATTGGTCTGTCCGCAATCTCCAAACAAAATTGGGATACTAACAGGGAGCTCTAAGAAGGCATTAAGCTCTTCCACGACCTCATAAACCAGTTCTTGATCATCGGCAATAAGCGATAATACTTCTGCCATCTCGGGACTTTCGGTATCCTCAAAAAACAGATGAAATCCGTTTTCCATAGATGCGTCTTGCGCAAACAAGGTGGAGCAAATAGAAAAGCAAGTAACTATATATACTAATAAAACAAACCGATTTGATTGTGGCATGATACTGTTGTTCTTATAAAGTTCCTCTAAGTAAGAAAGAAATGCTCTTTGATATATTAGGTTAGGCCAGTGATTTGGAGCGGGTCTATCATTTGTCTATGAGTTATTAGAAGTGTCTGATCTAATTCTATTACTTATTTCCTATACTTCTCCATTGCATAATCCATTCCTGCCAGGAGGATATCAGTAGCTTCATCCAACTGACTTATAGAGGCAATCAATGGAGGAGCTAACCTAAAGCTCCGATTATTAAACAAAAACCAATCGACGAGTACTCCTTGGTCTATGGCATAGGCAACAATATGCTTGAGATACTTGAGCCTAGTGACTTCGACAGCCATCATAAGTCCAGCACTTCTGACCTCCTTGATTATGGGATGCGTTAGTTTTTTAAGGATGAAAGCTTCTTTCTGAGACACGGATTGAACCAAGTCTGAGTCTAGCATCGTTTTGAGTGTAGCGAGTGCGGCAGCACAACTTACAGGGTGCCCTCCAAAGGTGGTAATATGGCCAAGAACGGGATTCTTAACTAGGCAGTTCATGATTTTTTTGTTGCTCACAACACCTGCGATAGGCATTCCTCCTCCCATAGCTTTGCCTATGAGCATAATATCAGGTATGACGCCATATTTTTGATGAGCGAAGAGAGAACCACTACGACCGAATCCAGATTGTATCTCATCGATAATAAGCAGTGTACCCACCTCGGTGCACCGATGTCTTAGTAGTTCGAGATATCCTGCTTGAGGAGGTCTGACACCTGCCTCTCCTTGGATGGCCTCAATAATGACGCAGGCTGTTTTAGTGGTTATTTTTTGGATATCACTGACATTATTAAAATCAATATGCTTAATACCTGGTAGCAATGGAAGAAAAGGTTCCTTATAATCATCATCACTGCGTAGACTCTCTGCTCCTTGGGTAGACCCATGATAGGCATTACGAGCACAGACGATTTCTGATCTGCCTGTATATCTTTTACCGATTTTCATCGCAAGTTCGGTTGCTTCGGTACCCGACATCAGATAGTACAAGGAGTCAAAGTGATCATCAAGTTGATCAATTAAGAGTTTGGCATATTCAGCTTGTGGTGATTGCACATGCTCGCCATATACCATGGTGTGCATATAAGTATCCGCTTGATTTTTGACAGCTTGGACGACAACTGGATGACAATGACCTAATGAACTCACTGAGATGCCAGAGTTCATATCATAGTATCGCTTGCCAGTGATATCATAGATAAAGATCCCTTCTGCATGAGCTATTTCTAAACCCATAGCCATGGAGCTAGTTTGGGCTACATGACTGAGAAATAGGTCTTTTTTAGTAATCATAGCACGTTTTAGCTGTTGACAAGTCTAATTTTAAGCATATCCTAACGAATATGGTGTTTTAAGCATCAAAAGTATTTCTTACTTTTGAAAAGACATTCCTGAGAGCATTTCCACCATCGACGTATTGGCCAAAATTTTATAGGCATAGGTTGTAATTATATATCTATTAACAATGAGAACACTACTATACATATTTGTACTACTGCTAACTAATTCCCTTGTCGGTCAAGGCATCAATTTTTTTCATGGGACATGGGAGGAAGCTATAGAGCTTGCTGCTAAGGAACAAAAGTTAATTTTTGTTGACGCTTATGCTAAGTGGTGTGGTCCATGCAAGCGTATGGCTAGAGATGTATTTAGCCAAGAATCGGTAGGAGATTTTTACAATACCAACTTCATCAACATGAAGATTGATATGGAAGAAGGAATGGGAATTACCTTTAGACGACAGTACCCTGTCAGTGCTTTTCCAACGTTGTTCTTTATAGATGAGAAAGGAGAAATAGTCAAAAAGTCTGTTGGCGGAAAGAGGACACCAGACTTTATCGGACTCGGCAAGACAGTTATGGCCTCTTATGATCGCAGTGGTGATTTTGCTGAGCAATATGAAAAAGGAGATAGAAATTATGATCTAGTCCTTAATTATATCAATGCTCTCAATCAAGCACAAAAGCCTAGTGGTAAAATAGCCAACGATTTTTTACGAAATAACAACGACCTCAATCAGGAACAACTTGCCAATTTCCTCTTCGCAGCTCTGGTTTCATCTGATACAAAAGTCTTTGATATGTATCTCGACAATATTGAGGCGATCAAAAATATCCAAGGCTCAGAGGCAACTCTTGACAAAGTAGAAAAAGCGTGTCATAATACAGTCCGTACAGCTATGTCGTTTGAATCGCTGGCATTATTGAGCGATGCACAAGAGACCATGATCAAATATCATCCTGCTAAAGGAGAAGAGTTTAGATTGAGAAGTAGTATAGACTATGCGAGATCCCTTAATGATATTAAGATGCTGCAAGAGTCTATGTATGAACTTACAGAACAAATCATCTCTGATCAAATACCCGAAAAGGTCGCCGTCGCTGAGGAGCTCATGTTATACCATCAGTTGGATGAGACCGTCGCTAACACGGCAGAACAAATAATGAACAAGGTGGTCAAAAAAAGTAGTGACCCTGAACACAGATTTATCTATGCGCAAATATTAAAAGCAAATAATAAATCAAAGAAGGCACTAAAAGAAGCTCAGAAAGCGTATAAAAGTGCCTCTGATAAAGATGCTTGCTATGATGATCTGGAGCAACTTATCGACGAATTAAAAGCTGATTAGATCCTTGATACGTCTATTATTTATATGGTGCTTATTGCTTTGTCATCAATCGATGATGTATGGCTCGATAACATTCAGACATATAGATATTAAGAAGGCTCAAAAAATAGCTAAGCAAGAAAACAAATACGTATTTATTGATACTTATGCTACATGGTGTAAGCCTTGTAAACAAATGGACAAGGTGTTTCAGAACTCGGAGATAGGACAGTTCTTTAACGATCACTTTGTCAGTGTTAAGATAGATATGGATAGTGGATATGGCAAGGAAGTCAGTGCTGACTATGACGTAGTTTGGCTGCCGACATTGATTATACTTGATGCTGAGGGCAATGTTAAAAACAAGATTGACAAACTTGTCGACGTTGCTGAGTTACTTGATATAGCCAAAGAGGCCATTAAGCCTGGCCAAGTATATGTGGATCAAGGTTTTTCTGCTAATCCATTTGAAACTGGAGGGGCTACTACTACAGAGATAAAACAGGAAGCATTAATCACAGAAGAAAACGCTCCGATAGTATATGTCCATGATGAGCGGGCTTCAAGTGGCCGACCTCATATCATGTACCATGAGGCATACTTGCACATGATGTTGATGGATGGCAAGCAATATCAGGTCGCTGCTAAGTATCTATCCACACAGAGTGATTGGTCTACTGAGAAAAACATAAAATTTATCTTTGATTTTTTGCATCAGACAAAAAGCAAAGAGTTTGATTATTTCATCCGACATAAAGATCGATTTGTACAAGTCGTAGGAAAAGAACAGGTTGACAGAACCCTTTACATCCTTTGTTATGAGCAATTACATAATGGTTATCCTCGACCGTCCTTGCAAGAATCTAAGCAACTATATAAGCATATAGATCCAACAAATGCCGACTCTAAGGCTTATTTGTATTATTTGAATCGTCTTTGGTCCGAGAACAAGAATGTGGAGTATATCAATGTGGCTAAACAGTATTTGACCGAAATAAACCCTTTTGATCATAAAATCATGTATCAATACTCGTATACGCTGCTTAAGCATAAGAGAAGCGCCGTAGATATGGGAGAATGCATGAAATGGGCTCAAGAGGCGCTCATCTATGACGATACTAAGCCATCCTATCATCTACATCTTGCTAACCTTTATATGATTACTAAGGATAAATATGAGTCCTTACAACATTGTGAAAAAGCCTTGGCATTGGCACAAGCTAAAAATATTGATACGTCAGAGATTCAAAAGCTCCGAAGCAAGCTAAACTCTCTTTAAAGGCTTATATCTAAGAAGATTATATGTCAAGCTGTGCGACCACAGGGCAATGATCTGAATGAAAAGCATCCTTGTACATGCGACATTCAGCTAGCTTAACAATGAGAGGTTCTGTGAGTGATATGTAATCAATCCTCCATCCTTTGTCCTTTTGTCGAGCACCAGCTCTATAGCTCCACCAGCTATACAATCGTTCCTCAGGATATAAATGTCTGAAGGAATCAACAAATCCTGAGTTAAACCAACGATCGAGCCAAGCTCGTTCGTCTGGTTTGTAGCCAGATGGCTGATCCTTGCGGTCAGGATTATGTATGTCAAGGGATCCTCTCACGATATTGTAATCCCCAACGACAACAAGGTTTGGATGCTTCTGACGAAGTTCATCTATCCACGGCCTGAAGTCATTGACGAAGTCCATTTTAAAAGCATGTCTCTCCTCCCCACTGGAGCCTGAAGGAATATATACATTGACGAGGGACCATCCGTCAAAATGCGTCACCACAGTCCGACCTTCTCTATCATATATATCGATGCCGATACCTGTCGAGAAATTTACAACCTTGATTTTAGTCAATGTGAGTACTCCGCTATATCCTTTTTTTTCTGCACTATGCCAGTGAGCCGTATAACCCAATGCCTCTAATTCACTAAGGTCGACCTGTTCTGGTTGACTTTTCGTTTCTTGGATACAGACGATCTCTGGTGTGGACTCCTTGATCCAGTCAATAAGTCCTTTTTTGATGGCAGCCCGGATTCCATTTACATTGTAGGAGACTATCTTGATCATCAGAGTTCTATGGGATTACTGCTATATCCTAATTCAGACCAAGATTGGCCAGATTTTATATCTGTCATTTCAATCTGCATATTGGCTAAACTCAATGTATGCGATTGGGCTACCTTGGACCCTTCTGCCAAGGTTGTATAGTTGACCCAGCTGGCATATACTCCACCAATTGGGATAATTTTTACCCACATTTTATAACCTGTAGGAAGTCCTTCGTTATCAAGAAACCATAGGTACTGATCTCCCGGGGTCACACCACCTGATTCATAGGTTATCAATAGTCCTTTCTTTCCATCAGAGTCGGTAGCTACCTCTCGCTTAGTGCCTTTATCAAAAACCTTAAACGGGGCGGTAAACCAAAACGAATCATTGCACCAAAAGGACCATGCTTCTTGTACCGCTTTGGATTTTTGATCATCGACTAACTCTTTTCCGTCTTGAAATGCTTTACCATCCACAGCATCCATATCAAGGTGAACGACCATATTGTCCCATGATACTCGAGCATTATTATTAGGCTTGTCCCATACATAACTATGTCCTCGAGGAAAGGTCCATTGTACATATTTTAAAGAGTCCCAGGCATCTTTATCTACGGCGAGCAGCATCTTATGAGCCATCTCGTCGGCATTTCCTTCAACGGGAGTAGGACGACCCTCGTGCAGCACTACTCTGACGATAAGGATCAATGCGAGAATTAAGATGACTAAGCCTATTAATATCCTCTTAAGTATTTTCATTATTTAGTTTGTTTTCTGTCTATGATATAATCCGTGTACCCGGATACTATCAAGTATTGACCAACAAGGTACGTCAACATTACTATAACTCCACCCATATATAGAGGTTCATGAAATCTGTTGATGGCCAAAACGGCATCACTTACTACAAATAATACAGAACCAAAGAATATCGGCCAATAACCCATACTCCTTAGGTCTCTGGTAAATGCACTAAAGCACATCATGCCGATGGCCACGCTATATATGCCAACCGCATAGATCAAAGAACCAAGATGTGGCTCCATGAAATATATGATAGACACAACTGCTACCAAGAGACCAATTCCAAGGGTAATCTCTCTTAAGCCCCAATAGTTCTTGTCAAAAAAGAAAAGATAGGAATATAATAGCTGCATCATTAGAAAACCTCCTAGGCCATATAAAAATAGATCATCATTAATAAGAAGTACATCTCCTAAGAAGGCAAATGAAATAGCCGCTAACATCAGATGTTTTCTGTAGTCATTCACGCTCTTAGTCGAGAACCAAAAACCTAAACCCAGAGTGACCATCAGTAGGGGTTTGCTAGCTACTCTCAACTCTGGTCTATAGGCTACCGCTAATATATCTATGAGGGCAATGGTTAGAAATAATAGACTATAAAGATTATGGTAATGTTTATTCATACTGTTAGCATACCCCAAAATACTAATCAACAAATTGCTGACAAACTGTTACAACACAAAAGAGGTGAGCCTTTGGACAAGCTCACCTCTTTTAAAAAAATCTATTTTATCTGCTATTTATTACATCCCTAGCTTGGCTTTGACCTGAGCGCTGATATTGGTCGTTTCATCAGCATAAAGGATAATACCCATGCTTCTGTCAAAAATGTAATCAAAGCCATTATCCTTGGCTACCTCATCTATTGCAGCTTGAATTCTATCTCTTATAGGCTTAAGCAGTCCTTCACTTTTTTCATAAAGCTTTTGTTGGATATCTTGTTGAAATTTAGCGATTTCAAGTTCCTCTTGCTTCAATGCTTGTGCTTCAACTTCTAGTTGTTTAGGAGAGATTTCTCCTTGGGCTTGCTTACGCTCTAAAGCTTGATATTTAGTTTGAAGAGCAGTGACTTTATCTTGACCTTGCTTTTCATATTGTTTCTTAATGGTTTCTAACTCAGCATTGGC
This sequence comes from uncultured Saprospiraceae bacterium, assembly GCA_964545645.1. GTDB lineage: Bacteria > Bacteroidota > Bacteroidia > Chitinophagales > Saprospiraceae > GYS-P2D. The sequence goes on along the minus strand of CAZJHC010000015.1, from coordinate 15,863 downwards.
CTCTTTGACCTGTGGGATTTGACCTATTAATTCTTGCGAATTTATATATCCGAATTTTTGAGCGCTGAGACTTATAGTACTAAAGACTATAAGTAGTGTACATGTGAATTTTAGTATATTCTTCATCATCTTATTTTAATGTAATGTTGGTTTTCTATAATTGTTAAAAAAAGCCGCAAATATAGTGATTATCTAATACCGAGTCTTCTCTTAATAATATCTGTCTTGTCAAATTTTTCTCCTACAAAAAGGACTCCGGCAGATCCGGATTTATCAAATATCACGTCAAAACCCATATCTAAGGCATAGCTTTCAATGGCGCCAAAAACTTTATCCTGTATGGGATTGACTATTTCTCGACGCTTGAGGAATAATTCTCCTTCTGGGCCAAATTTTCTTTTCTGCAATTCTCTGACTTCTTTTTCTTTTTGACGTATTTCTTCTTCTCTCTGAGCACGCACCTCATCGCTTAGCAACACCTGTTCAGCTTGGTACTTATTGTACATACTCTTGACTTTGTCAAATTCTTGTGCCACATTTTGATTCCAGTCAGCAGCTATCTTATCTATCTCTTGCTGAGCTGATATATACTCAGGCAACTCAGTCAATACAGCATTGATATCCACAATGGCGATCTTCTGACTCATGCCCATTGTTATGGTTGCTATGCAAAAGGTTGTTATTAGTATTGTTTTTCTAATTAGCTTCATTTGATTGTTATTCTAATAATCATTAAAAGTATATGTTCTCAACACTCTTGACGTAATTATCAATCCTGTTGTTTTTCATTTAACTATTGTTTAACGGAGCATTCGATTTGATTAACTATTTACTTCCGAGGACATAATTGTCAAAACCTCCATTTTTTAGCCTTTGAGATGTATCATCTGCACTTGACTTGGTATCGTATCTCGCCGCTATTACGGTATAGTATTGCGATAGATCAAAAATGACCTTTTCTGCACTGCTGTAACCACTGGATTTTAGTTTTTGGACCATTGCATCTGCATTGGACTCTACTAGATAGTTTCCTGCTACGATCATATAGCTTTTTCTATTGTTTGTGGTAGAGGTTGATGGTGTCGACGGAGTATTTGATCTCGTTGTTGTATAATCTACAGTTGCTTCGACATCATTGTTTTTTTGCGCTTCGGTACTGGAGCCTTCATTATCATAGTCATCGGCATAATCTACATCTCCATCTTCAAAATATTCTTCTGAAGACAACTGGTCTGTTACTTGCTCTAAGCGATCTCCTGCCTCCTCCAGAGATGGGGAAGAAGTGTCTTTCTTGCCACAAGATTCTGCTAGAACTGCCATAGCAAAGAATATGATCATGATCAATATGCTATAAATAGAAATATGTGTTGTCTTATTCATAAGCGATTACTTTGGATCTGGATAAAATGTATCGTATTAATACGCTCTCTCGTTACGATTTTCTATAAAGTTAATAAATGATCTGTTGACAACCCTATTGCCGCCAGGTGTTGGGTAGTTTCCGGAGAAATACCAATCGCCATTATTATTGGGACAGGCCTTCCTGAGGTCTTCTATTGTCTGAAAAATAATCTTGACCTCACATCCGATATCTTTGGGGGTAAGGATGATGCCAATCCGATCTGATATTTGTTCGTATGAGAATAGATCATATAGCTTCTTGACCATATTGCAAGTATTCAAAGTATCATTCTTCTCTAGTTCTTTCGTTTGATTATAGATATCCATTAGAAATTCTTCCTGACCGGTCTCTTTAATCAGACTTATTAATGCTTGAAATGCGGCAAACTCCCCCATCTTGGACATGTCAATGCCATAGCAGTCTGGATATCTAATCTGTGGAGCAGATGAAATAACTATAATTTTAATAGGCTTGAGTCGTGATAGGATCTCTAAGATGCTATCTCTCAAAGTAGCACCTCTCACTATGGAGTCATCCAGGACGACTATTGTATCTTGGTCATTATTAACCAAGCCATAGGTGACATCGTAAACGTGAGATATCATCTCTCCACGAGAAGAATCATCCGCAATAAATGTTCTTAGCTTTTCATCTTTAATAGCTAATTTTTCAATTCGTGGGTTGAGGCTAAGGATCTCCTCTATTTCTTTTGTTGTGATATTCTTGGCATTCTTTATTTTTTCACTTTTCTTCTTATTAAGGTGCTCATGTATAGCGTCCATAAAGCCATAGAAAGCGACCTCCGCCGTATTAGGGATAAACGAGAAAATTGTTCGATTAAAATCTTCATTAATCTCTTTAAGCACGGGAGGGACTAATAACTTGCCTAGGTGCTTGCGTTCGAAATAGATATCTCTGTCGGTTCCTCTCGAAAAATATATCCGTTCAAAAGAACAAGCAGTGCGTTTCAACTGGTCTTTGCAAGGAGATACAGTGACTTTTCCATTTTTTTTGATAATCAGGGCATGTCCTCTTTCTAATTCTTTGATGGTGCTATGGTGCACATTAAAGGCCGTTTGTATTGCTGGCCTCTCAGAAGCCATCACCACTACTTCGTCATCTTGATAATAAAAAGCAGGCCTAATACCTGAGGGATCTCGTAAGACAAATGCGTCTCCATGGCCTACCATGCCGGCCATTACATATCCTCCATCAAACTTTCGACTTGCTCGTTGCAGGATCCTTTGGATATCCATATGCTCAGCGATTAGGGCATTGATATCTTGTATATTATAGTTCTCGGCTTTGAACCAATTGTACAGTCGTTCTACCTCATCATCTAGAAAGTGCCCTATCTTTTCTAGTACTGTTACAGTATCGGATTTTTCTTTAGGGTACTGACCAAGATCTATCAATTCTTGAAAGAGTTCTTCAACATTTGTCAGGTTGAAGTTTCCTGCTACTACGAGATTTCTGCTTATCCAATTATTCTGTCTTAGGAATGGATGAACCGACTCTATAGTGTTTTTTCCATGAGTACCATATCTAAGATGGCCCATGAGTAGTTCTCCTGTATAGGGCTTATTAGCCTTGAGCCATGCACTGTCGCTTAATTGCTGCGGTGTACAATTCTCAAAATGAGCAAAAGCTCCTGTAAATAAATCTTTGAGATATCTCGGGCTGTTGCTTCTGCGCCGACTGATAAATCTTTTGCCAGGGCTGGTGTCCAGCTTGATGGTTGCCAAGCCAGCTCCGTCTTGTCCTCGATTTCGCTGCTTTTGCAACAATATTTGCAACTTATATAACCCATATAGAGAGGTGCCATACTTCTCCTGATAATATGCTAAAGGTTTTCGCAATCGAATCAATGCTAAACCGCATTCATGCTTGATAAACTCGCTCATCAGAGCGCAAAAGTACTGATATGTGTTGAGCTTTTAATTACAAAATCACTTAACTTGCCTGTATACACGATTTGTACTATGGGGCTTTTTCAGTTTGGCAAAAAAATAAAACATCGACAGTTTGACTATATCCCGAGATACTATGATCAAGATAAAGAAGAACTGGATAGTAGACTCAGCCGATATAACAGCAATAGTTCTAATGTAGAACTCAGCAAAGTACGTATCAAAGGAGGATTAAGAAGAAAGTATAGAGTAGGCAGTGAGTACAGTCAAGGCATCAGAAACAGGTCGAATAAAATATTGTTATTCACAATTGCGATACTATTGTTGATTACTTTTTTCTTCATCTCTGAGTACTTGCCACGAATAATTGCCAGCTTTGAATAAGCCGTAGTGGCTTTAACAAAAAAGGCGATTTAAGCTGAGTGTTTTAATATGAGTGGTATAATAAATTTATTGCCTGATTCGCTGGCTAATCAGATAGCAGCGGGCGAAGTCATACAACGACCAGCCTCAGTAGTCAAAGAGTTGCTTGAAAATGCTCTTGATGCTGGAGCTGATATGGTCCGATTGATACTCAAGGACTCTGGTAAAACATTGATACAGGTAGTAGACAACGGAATTGGGATGAATGAAATGGACGCTAGGATGTGTTTTGAGCGTCATGCGACATCCAAGATCACTCAATCCGATGACCTCTTCAATATTCAATCGTTTGGATTTAGAGGTGAAGCTATGGCGTCGATTGCTGCTGTAGCTACAGTTGAACTCAAGAGTCGGGTTAAGACAAGTGACGTGGGCACGCAAGTTATCATAGAGGGGAGTCAGGTAAAAAATCAACATCCATGTCAGTGCGCTTTAGGCACTTCTATAGCCGTTAGGAATTTGTTTTTTAATGTGCCAGCTCGGAGGAAGTTCTTAAAGTCAGACCCCGTCGAACTCAAGCATATATTGGAAGAATTTATCAGAGTGGCCTTACCTCACCCTGAGATACACTTCAGCGTACACCATAATGATAATGAACTATACCATTTCCCTTCTTCTAATCTGAGACAACGAATAGTAAATTATTTTGGAAGAGGAGTCAATGAAAAAATAGTGCCCGTATCGGAAGATACTGACTTCGTCAAGGTAACTGGATTTGTAGGTAAGCCAGACTTGATTAAGAAAACTCGTGGCGATCAATATCTATTCGTCAATGATAGATTTATCAAGAGTAATTATCTGAATCATGCGATCAGAATAGCCTACGATTCTTTAATTCCTAAGGATCATCACCCCTTTTACATACTGAGATTGCAAGTGGATCCTGCTATGATAGATGTTAATATTCATCCGACAAAACAAGAAGTAAAGTTTGAAAATGAACGCTTGATCTATAACTATATAAGGGTAGCCGTCAAACATGCTTTGGGCAAGTATAGTGTAGTACCCACCATAGACTTTGATCGAATTAATGCTCAGCCAGCTGAAGCTAGGATGAGTCGATCTCGAGCGGATCGGCAATCTATAACCCCAGGAGGGGGATTTAAAGCACCTTCTGTGAGCTCTTCTGAAAAAGAACAATGGACACAGTTTTATTCTGAGCTGTCCTCTATCAAACCTCAAATGCCTTCAGAACCACAAGCCATCACTTTGAGTAGTGATTGGTCCCACGATAGAGCTCAAGACATCACAGAAGCTCAGCGATCGGCCAATAGTTTTCAAGTCCATGATGCATATTTAATCAGTTCTATCAAGTCTGGGTTGCTCGTTATCGACCAAGAAGCGGCACATGAGCGCATCTTGTTTGAAAGATATCTTGATCAATTGAAAGATATGAAGATGGTTTCGCAGAAGAGTTTATTCCCTGAAACGGTGCAACTCGACCCCAAGAATGTCGCTATTCTAGATGAGCTATTGCCTCAACTGAGGTTTGTGGGATTTGGAATTGATAAAGTCTCAAGCCAAACGTATATAATAAACTCTGTACCAGTAGATGGACTTACCGAATCTGCCGCCAGCTATATAGATAGATTTGTCAAGACTTATGCTGCCAATACAGAGCTCGAATTGAATATGATTGAAAATATAGCCAGATCTATGGCCATTAATAGCAGTATTAAAAAAGGCAAAAAATTAGATGATGAAGAAATCATAGAACTCATTGATCAATTATTTGGTTGTCAATTACCATATACTAGCCCATCAGGCAAGAAATGTTTCATCACATATAGTCTTGATGAATTGCTACAACAGTTTAAAAACTGATTTATGAATAACCTTACCGACGTCGTCAAGCAATTGATTATCATCAATGTGTTACTCTATGTCGCTACACATTTACCTGTCACCGCATTTTTGCAGAGATACTTGACGCTCTATATCCCTACAAGCGAACATTTTAAACCCATTCAGTTGGTGACACACATGTTTATGCACGCAGATATAGGTCATCTTTTTTTTAATATGCTTGGGTTGTTTTTCTTCGGACCGTGGTTAGAAAAACTATGGGGAGCTAAGAAGTTTTTATTCTTCTATCTGTTTTGCGGTATTGGGGCCATGTTAGCTCATATGATGATAGGATTTGATTACGACTCGCCTGTATTGCAATCTGTCTTAGGGGCTTCGGGCGCTGTTTATGGTATCGTATTAGGGTTTGGAATGTTGTTTCCAAACGTCAAGGTCATGTTGCTATTTCCACCAATTCCTTTAAAGGCAAAATACATGGCTTTAATGTATATAGGGTATGATTTGTACATGGGTCTATCAGGTTCGATGAGTACGACTGCTCACTTTGCTCATTTAGGAGGAGCACTATTTGGCTTTCTGCTCATTATATTCTGGAGAAAATTTCCATCTCAGATGTAACTTTTTCTTTTTGATACGTTTCTTTATAACGTATGGTACAGTCTATAGTAGATGACATCACAGCACAGTTCAGATATGGCAATAAGATCGTACAGATCATATTGATCAATTTTCTTATTTTCTTTGCTATTGTCATAATCAAGGCATTTAGTCCTGCGGGGAGTGCATTTTTTGGAGAATTTATGAGTTGGATCGCTTTGCCAGCTGGATGGTTTGCCACCCTCAAAAAACCTTGGACCCTTCTATCTCATATGTTTGTTCATCAAGGCTTATGGCACATCGCTTGGAACATGATTATGCTCTACTGGTTTGGTAAGATCGTCGGTGATCTCATCGGAGATAAAAAAATATTGCCTCTATACTTTGGAGGTGGACTGTTTGGAGCCTTGGTTTTTCTTCTTTTCAGCCCTTGGCTAGGTTTAGGGGGAATTGCCTATGGGGCCTCGGCAGCAGTAATGGCCTTTGTGGTAGCAGCTGGTTTCTTAGCACCAGAGTATAACATGCGACTCATCCTTTTGGGTGATGTCAAACTTAAATGGATCTCTTTAGCGTTGGTATTGATAGATCTTGTGATGTTATCTGAGGCCAACAACCCAGGAGGGCGTATAGCGCATCTTGGTGGTGCTGTTTTTGGTGGATTATATATCTATTTATTACAGCAGGGCACAGACTTATTGGCTTTTTTTCAACCAAATCAAGAGACGCCAAGAAGGAAAAAGACTAAATCTAAGCTCAAAGTAGTCCATAATGTCGGCTCCAACCAAAAACAAACGAAAACGCCTCAGAAGTCTAAGGACCTTCAATTAGAAGTGGACAAAATCTTAGACAAGATCAATGCTACTGGCTATGAGAGCTTGAGCCCTGAGGATAAAGAAGTCCTGTTTAGAGCAAGCAAAAATCAAGAGTAGATATTGAGGCGTAAAATAGGCCTGTGGATTACGTGGGTCACTATATTGTTTCTTTTAGTTTCATTTATTAGTCAATGGCTAAGGCCGACTCCTCAATTCAGTTTGTCACTATTTGGCTTAGCATTTCCTTTCGTCTATATAGCGGGCTGGGTAGTCATGGCGTTGACTATGGTGCATCGGCGGTTCTCTTCATGGCTATTACTATTATTATTGATCATGACTCTCCCTAGCATCAGATACTATATCAATGCTTCATGGTCATCTGACGACGGCGACTATTGTGTGATGTCATATAATGCGATGACTGGGATTAAGATGGTAGATAATCGCTACGTGATGACATCAGACATCAAAAAAAGCTTCAGCGATATGATGGTCCAGACTCCACAACCTGACGTTGTATTAATTCAAGAAGTAAATCATGTAGTTGAAAAAATATTGCCATCAAGGGCTATCTATCCTTACTATCATAAGCTGAAGGGTCGAGGTACAGCAATCTTATCTAAGTATCCTATTAAGAAAGAAGGTGTTATTGATTTTGGCGCTCGACCAAACTCCTGTGTCTGGGTAGATATAGACATGGATGGCACCATCATACGCTATTACAGTGCTCACTTAGAATCTAATAGACTCAACGAAGAAACGGTCAAGATGATTACGGATAAGGAGCACGATAGAGGTCATGTGTATTCTAGTCTTAAACATATGATAAGAAATTACCAGAGATATGCCTCAGTACGAGTTGATCAAGCAGAAAAAATAAAAAAGCATATGTCTAATAGCCCATATCCAGTGATTATGGGAGGAGACCTCAATGAAACACCTATGTCATACGCCTATCAGACCTTGTCATCAGAGATGATCGATGCATTTGTGCGTCGTGGCTCTGGATCGGGCAATACTTGGATAGGATTAATCCCACTGTTGCGAATAGACTATATTCTTTCTGATTCAGAGCTGGAGATACAATCATATTATAGAATGAAGAGCAATCTATCCGATCATTATCCTATTAAGGCCACGTTTGATTTGAAATAAAGATATTTTTGCACCGATTATTAGATTATGTTCAAAAAGCTCACATCATTATTTAGCGGCAAGCATAAGAGAGCTAATGACCACTTAGAAAATAGAGAATACGACGAAAGCATGTCTGGACTGCAAGTATATAATAGCCTCAGTAAGAGCAAAGAACCATTTGTAACGATAAGCAAGGGCCATGTAGGAATGTATGTCTGTGGACCTACAGTCTACAGTGATGTTCATCTTGGCAATATTAGAACCTTTATCTCCTTTGATGTGATATACCGATATCTAATTCACTTAGGGTACAAGGTGAGATATGTGCGCAATATTACTGATGTGGGACACTTAGTTGGTGACTTGGATACAGGCGAAGATAAGATCGCCGAAAGAGCAAAATTGGAAAATTTGGAACCTATGGAGGTCGTCCAAAAGTATTCAAATGGATTTCATCAGATGATGGACATCTTCAATGTGTCTCCTCCGAGTATTGAGCCTCGAGCCACAGGACATATTATAGAACAGATTGAAATGGTCCAAAAGATCCTGGACAACAAGATGGCTTATATTAAGAATGGGTCCGTATATTTTGATACAATCAAGTTCAACAAAAAGTACAAGTCCTATGGGCAACTATCGGGCAGGGTGATAGATGAGCTCTTTGCAGAGACTCGAGATCTAAAGAATCAAAATGAAAAGAAGCATCCAGCAGATTTTGCTATATGGATGAAGGCTGATGATCGGCATTTGATGAAATGGAACTCACCTTGGTCTGTAGGATTTCCTGGTTGGCACCTAGAGTGTTCTGCCATGAGCACTAAGTATCTAGGCGAAACTTTTGATGTCCACGGAGGAGGCAATGATCTCAAATTTCCTCATCATGAAAACGAGGTAGCTCAAAATGTGGGAGCCTGCAAGTGTAGCCCAGCTCGATACTGGTTGCATAGCAATATGCTCCTGATGAATGGTCGCAAAATGTCCAAGAGTGATGGCAATACTATTACCCCAGATCAACTATTCAGTGGAGATAGTGAACATGTCTCTAAGGGCTACAGCCCGATGGTCATAAGGTTTTTCTTGATGCAAGCCCATTATAGATCTACCATCGATCTAAGCGACGAAGCGCTAAGCGCAGCCGAAAAAGGATATAAAAAATTGATTGAAGCCAATAGATACTTACAAGACATAAGTAGCAGCAGCCTATCGGAGCCGACAGATTTGGATAGCCAGATCACAACACTAATTGATGCGGTTTTTGAAGAGCTCAATGATGATTTTAATACACCCAAGGCGTTGGCAAGGTTATTCGAATTAGTGCCTATTATCAACAGCCACCGTGATGGCAAGAAAGAGTTTCGAGCCTTTACACCAGAGACATTGATAAAACTTAAGAAGTGTTTTTCCGACGTCTTGCTCAATATTATGGGGCTACAAGATGAAGCAAGTAGTCAAGGAAATAACCTTTATAATAGCTTGGATGGAGTCATGCAGCTAGTTTTAGACTTAAGACAACAGGCTAGGGCCAATAAGGATTGGACAACATCTGATAAAATAAGAGACACACTTGCTAAAGAAAACATCGTAGTCAAAGATGGCAAAGATGGTTCTTCATGGACTTTAAATTAAAGATGAATATGAAAAACATACTACTGGCAATAGCAGCAATCCTGACAATTACTACCGCCTGTAAAAATGATACGACACCAGCAGTTGCCACTACTAAAAAGTCTGTACAAATACCGGCATTTAATTCCGATAATGCCTACGCCAATATAGAGAAACAGCTAGCCTTTGGCTTTAGAGTGCCAGGCACTGAGGAACACAAGGCCTGTGGAGAGTGGATCATAGCAACTATGGAGGGATTTGGAGCGAGTGTTATAAAACAAGACTTTGAGTCAAATTTTTTGGGCCGAGATGAGGTGCCATCATTTAATATCATGGCCCAGTTTAACCCTAATAAGAAGGATCGCATATTGCTAGGAGCTCATTGGGATAGTCGCCTTATAGCTGAGAAAGATGATGAGCGTACGGATCAACCTATACCTGGAGCCGATGATGGAGGTAGTGGTGTAGCGGTGCTACTTGAAATTGGTCGTCTTCTCTCCGAGAATCCCATAGAGATGGGTGTCGATATGATCTTTTTTGATGCTGAGGATCAAGGAACCAGTGACGACTCGACTGGTGAGTCATGGGCTCAAGGAGCTCAATACTGGGGCTCTAATAAGGTGCCTAAAGGATATAATGCTCAGTATGGTATCCTTTTAGACATGGTTGGCTCAAAGGGCGCAGTCTTTGGGAGGGAGGAATACTCTTATGTTAATGCAAGAGACGTCCAAGACAAAGTCTGGACACTCGCCAAAAGAATGGGTTATTCAGATTTTTTCAGGGATGATACTTCAGGGTCCGTCATGGACGATCACTTCTGGGTCATGAAAAATGGAGGTATCAAAATGATAGATATTATCAATCAACAGCCCGGAGATCGATCCAGTTTTGGTGTGTATCACCATACTCATGATGACAATATGGACATAATAAGCAAGCGCACTTTAAGAGTTGTTGGGCAAGTGGTTACTGCGGTTTTATACAATGAGAGCATAGGGGTGTTGTAGCCCAGTGATTTATTCACATGGTGCTGTCTATCACTAAATTGGATTAATTGGGGTTATAAATTTGGTTGAGTTAAGAGTTGGTTAGATGGTAGTGCACAAGTAGAATTATTTAAAAAATACTCCTTTGTAGGCATCATATCCAGGTTTTACTCCTAGATGCATGAGCGTTCTTTTGTAGTTAAACTCACGACTATCAATGACATATACTTTGGAGGCGATTGCATCTGAGAACTCAGGGTGCTCCTCCTTCCAAGATTGTGATATAATATAGGCTGCTGCATCGATACTCCGATCCCATTTTCCACGCACTTCTATCTCCAGGTATATGATATTGCTTTCGTACTTAAGAAGCTTTGATGATAACCCCTTTCCTACCCTGAAGAACATGTCTGTCTTAATGAAGTGCTTCTTGTTGATCTCTTCAATATTCATGTGTCATCAAAAAGCAGAAACTATGCCAGTGTTACATTCATATTGAGATAAACTTTAATGCTATATTTACTTGCCCTAACTCTCTCTGTAGAGCAACGTCCTATCAAACTACTTTCATGAAATATTATATTACTTTCTTCTTTGCCTTGAATTTGTGTTGGATGACTATTGATGAAGCGGTAGCTCAACAAGAGAGCTCAAATCAAATCAGCTGGGTGATAAAGCTCGATCCTCAAGAATCCATAGAGCGAGTATCAAAAGAACTGGGAGCAGTCAGTTATAAACCATTACCAATCGGCTCCCTTAAAGATTATTATCAACTAACATTTGATAATAGCGTTCTGAAGGCTAATGATATCTCCTTAAGCATAAAATCTCACCAAAGTATTAGGTGGAGTGCCTATGACCCAATCATTCCTAAGGTCAAAAAAAATTTGAATGACCCACTGCTCTCAGATCAATGGCATCTAAATGATACCGCTGATGATATAGATGTCGATGCCTTTGAAGCTTGGGCTTTGGGCTATAGTGGAGCCGGAGTGCAAGTGTGTATCGTAGATGATGGATTAGATCACAGTCATCCAGATATATCTCCTAATTATTATCCTGCTCTAAGCTGGGATTATAATGGCAATGATGCTGATCCAACACCCACTGGCAATGATGCTCATGGTACTGCTTGCGGTGGGGTAGCAGCAGGACATGGAGATAATAGTGTTGGAATATCCGGTGCTGCATATGGGGCCAATCTATCGGGCATCAGACTTATCGCTGGAGGAGTAACTAACTCGACAGAAGCAACAGCGCTAACTCTCAGGATGGATAGCAATTACATCTATAGCAACAGTTGGGGCCCATCGGATGATGGAAGATATTATGATAGAAATGAATTTCTTCATTTGGCCTTCATAGACGCTGTCGAAAATGGCAGAGATGGTCTTGGCAACATATATGTCTGGGCTGCAGGCAATGGTAGATCGGCAAATGATAATGTTAATTATGATTCATATGCGAGCTCTATATACACGATAGCTGTCGGAGCCCATGGAGATAATGGAGTGGTCTCTTGGTATAGTGAACCGGGAGCATCTATGTTGATATCTGCTCCTAGTAATGGAGGTCAGAGAGGTATTACGACCAGTGATATTGTTGGGAATAGTGGATATTCTGATTATCCAGGAGATAATGATTATACGGATAGTTTTGGAGGCACTTCGTCAGCGTGTCCATTAGCCGCTGGTGTCATAGCGCTGATGCTAGAGGCTAATCCTATGCTCACTTGGAGAGATGTACAACATATATTAGTAGAAAATGCAGTTCAGATAGAGTCCACCAATGGAGATTGGACAACCAACGGCGCTGGATATAAGATTAACCACAATTACGGATTTGGTAGTCTTGATGCTGCTGCACTAGTTACAGCAGCGGCTTCTTGGCAACCGGTGCCAGATCAAGTCTCGGACACCTCAACCATCCTTAATGTGAATGAAGCAATAGTGGATGCAGGAGCATCTAATACGAAGACAATTAACATCAGCCTAACGGATGTTACTCAGTTAGAACATGTAGAATTATTATTGGATATAACCCATGGTAGAGCTAGTGATCTAGAAATTGTACTTACTTCACCATTAGGGACTCAGAGCATCCTTGCAGAACAAAGAAATCTAGCAAATCAATCTTTTGGCAGTCGGGCTTTTATGACAGTAAGAAATTGGGGCGAGTTGCCAGAGGGCGACTGGACGATTACGATAACAGACAAAAGAAGTAACCAGGCTGGTACTTGGAACACCGCTCGCCTTATCCTTCATGGCAATGAGAGATGTTCTACACCATTCATTACTGAACAATCTTCAAATACATATATACCATTGGGGACGGATACTTTTTTGTATGTAGTTACAGATATGTCATTGCCACAGGAATATCAATGGCAGAAAGATTTAGTTGATATCCCAGGTGCAGATGGTGATACTTTGTACATAACTGATTTTTCAGCAAGTGATATTGGAGATTATCGGGTCTCTGTGACGGATCTTTGTCGTACCAAATATAGTGTTGATATAGCTGTGAATGTAACTTGTGAACCAGTTGAAGTAGTTATTGCCCCGGATGATTATGGTGCCGAGATTACCTGGTCTATTACGGATACTGAGACAGGTATGATCATCGCTTCTGGGGGTCCTTATCCTAATGATGATACAGATACTATCAGGACTGATGTCTGCCTCTTATATGGATGTTATGACTTTACGATAAATGATTCATTTGGAGATGGGATATGCTGTAATGAAGGGAATGGTGCTTACATTATCGCTTATCAAGACACCATGATATTATCTCCAAGTGGAGGTAATTATGGTAGCCAAGAGACAGTACCGTTTTGTCTATGTGATAACGATGTGGATCAAGACGGAACCTTGGATTGTGACGATGATTGCCCTTTAGATCCAAATAAAACTGATCCAGGCATCTGTGGTTGCGGCCTTAGTGAAGAAGATTTGCCGGATCCTGATTTGGACATTAATGATGACAATATTGCTACAGGCACATATAGTTCTGAGATGACTGTAGATATGCAAGGCAGAATTCGTAAAGACAATCATGTGCTGGTTAAATTTGGACAATCCGCTTCCCTCCTTCCAGAGTTTGAAGTGGAGGAAGACGCCAGTTTGACCATTCAGAAAGGAGGATGTAGCGAATGAGAAATTCTTAAATGAAAAAAGCAGACCAAAAATTCGATCTGCTTGTTATTGTGGTCCCACAAGGACTTGAACCTTGGACCACCTGATTATGAGTCAGGTGCTCTAACCAACTGAGCTATAGGACCTCCTTATTAAAAGGATCGCAAAATTAAGTTTTGTTTGGCAATAATCAAACAAGAACAGATCTTAATGAGAAAGCTTTTTCTGATCTACGGATATCCAATGCTATGTCGACTTAACCTATCGTCTTCTATTCTCCTTATTGCCTCAACGATTATCTTGTCTTTTGTAGCTATGGTTTTTGTAACATTCGTCTTTGCTAAAGATCAGCGTTGCCACTATAATCATTGTATTCTTTCTGAGGATATAAAGGATGAATCTTATAATTCTCTACCAGATTCAAGAAATCTTTCGCAGCTCCATTTTACTTAATTACATTAGTGTCGTTAAAATCGCTTGATATGTCAACAAGAGCTTGGTATGCCCTCGTCGCTACCGTCGTAATTTCTGTGATATTAATTCACTCCTGCTCATCGGATCGAGAGCTCGCAGCGCCTTCATCAATACAAGAATCTGATATCCTACCACACCTCATAGAGTTGTCTTCTGATGATTATTTCGGTCGAATGCCGTTCGGCCCAGGAGATCAAAAAACTGTTGATTATCTTGTAGATCAATGTAAAGCCTTAGGGTTGGAACCTGGCAATAAGGGTAGTTATACTCAATCAGTGCCAATGATTGAGATTACCAGTACCTCCAAAGATGATATGACTATAGAGACTCCTAAAGGGGAGAAAACGTATGATTTTGGCTCGGACTATGTTATCCACAGTCAAAAAGCAGTTCAAGATATTATGGTGGATAATTCAGAACTTGTTTTCTGTGGATATGGTATCGTAGACGAAAAACTGGGTTGGAACGACTTTGAAGGTGTTGATATGAAGGATAAGATCGCTGTCGTATTAGTCAATGACCCAGGCTATGGCGGAGAGGACTCAACTTTTTTCAAAGGGGATATTATGACTTATTATGGTCGATGGACTTATAAATATGAAGAGGCTGATCGACAAGGAGCAAAAGGCTTATTAATCATTCATGAGAGTTCGTCTGCCGGGTATCCTTGGTTCGTGGTGGAGAGTAGTTGGACAGGACCTCAGCTTGGATTAGAAAAGGAAAGCGTCCAAAATGGGGCAGATATCAAAGGCTGGATTCATCTTGAAATGGCCAAGGATTTGTTTGAGAGTTGTGATCTTGATCTCAGTGCACTAATCAAGCAAGCTCGCACCCCTGGATTTAAACCAGTAGTGATGAATGCTAAGGCTTCTACATCACTCAAGAATAAATATAAGAGAGACAAGTCAGACAATGTCGTTGCCTTTTTGCCTGGCAAGAATAATCCTGAGGAGCACGTCTTGTATTCGGCTCACTGGGATCATATAGGTATCGGCAAAGTTGTAGATGGAGATAGTATCTACAATGGTGCTCTGGATAATGCCAGTGGTACGTCTACTTTACTCAGTATAGCTAACAACTTCAAACGCCAAGGAGTGGCTCCAGATAGATCAGTACTCTTCGTTTGGGTTACTGCAGAGGAGCAAGGTCT
Organism: uncultured Saprospiraceae bacterium; assembly: GCA_964545645.1. GTDB lineage: Bacteria > Bacteroidota > Bacteroidia > Chitinophagales > Saprospiraceae > GYS-P2D. The sequence continues at coordinate 421 of CAZJHC010000015.1, read as the reverse complement.
CTTGGGCTCAGAGTACTATGCTCTCAATCCGACGGTGCCTGTGAGTGATATCGTTGCCAATATTAATATCGATGGATGCAATCCTAATGGTGCGATGAAGGATTTTCAGATCGTGGGCATCGGTCATAGTGAGATGGATCAGGTAGCGGCCGAAGAATTGTCCAAGCAGGGTAGATATGTATTGCCAGATCAAGAACCAGAGAAGGGCTATTTCTTCAGATCAGATCATTTTAACTTTGCTAAAATTGGAATACCTCCGTTGTTTGGAGAGGGAGGCTATGATCATATTGAGAAGGGCATAGAGTATGGCAAAGAGAAGAAAGCAGAATATACTGCCAAGAATTATCACGCACCTAGTGACGAGTATGATGCTGAGACATGGGATATGAGCGGCGTCATCCAGGATGCCCAGCTCTATTAC
>CAZJHC010000014.1:0-23335 GCA_964545645.1 uncultured Saprospiraceae bacterium | reverse complement strand
CAGATATACTGAGTTATGAGAATGTCTTTGAGTACTCGGAGATAGGCAACCATATGCTTAGAGCTAATGCTTTTGATCATGTAGACTTGCGGGGTAAATGGCGTTCTGATGTTTTTGGCAATGATCATCCTATCTGTTTGGAGCTGGCATGTGGCAGGGGAGAGTATACCATCGCCCTGGCTAAGAGATATCCCAATATGAACTTTATAGGTGTAGATATCAAAGGGGCTAGGATATGGCAAGGAGCGACCAAGGCCTTAGAACATAAGATGGAGAATGTTGCTTTTCTTAGGATCAGGATAGAACAAATAGAGTTGTACTTTGAGCCCCAGGAGATAGATGAGATTTGGATTACTTTTCCTGACCCATTTGCTGCCAAAGAAAATCGTCGAACTACCTGTCCGCAGTTCTTGGATAAATATTACCGAATTGTTAAAAATGAAGGTAAAATTCATTTAAAAACGGACGATGAAGATTTTTTTAAATATTCTGTATCCTGCGTCCAAGAAAATAAAAAATATCAAATCATATATAAGAACGATAACATATATGGCCAAACGCTCTTTAATCAGGATTTAGACATTAAGACGTATTATGAAGAGGAACATTTATCCAAAGGCAAAACCATCAAATATTTGCTTTTCGATAAAAAAGGATGAACTTTGCAGTATAATATTTCGTTTTAGTTCAATATTAAATGTTTAATTATGAAAACGAGCATGGCATATAGACTATTCAGATTGTACTTTAATTCTCATGCAGACAACCATGAGGTATTTGGTAATCGAGTCCATAATCCGTTAAATGGTTCACTCAGAAATGAGTTTTGGACGAACAATGCTGAGGTTCTTCTTAGAGGTTCCGCAGTGATTGGCTTAGGCATCGCATTGATGTATGCTTATATGATAGGATAACATCCTGTCATTTTCTTTTATCGACAAAAAAATATCCTACTATATATACTCCTAAAAGTGGTTCCATCCTTGAGCTTTGAGTTCATGGATGTTACCACCTGTAGTATGTAGGGTCAGTTTATCAACTGCATCGGTGATCTCTCCTATGATGAAGGCGCCAGGCATGAACCTTATTTTATCGAGATCTTCAGGGGCGACTGTAAATAATAATTCATAGTCTTCACCACCATTGAGGGCACAAGTGACAGGATCAAGATTGAACTCCAGAGCCAATTGTTTAGCCTCAGTATTAATAGGAATTTTTCCTTCTTCTAAGAATGCTCCAACTCCCGATTGACTGCATATATGCATTAGATCAGAACTTAGTCCATCGGAGACATCTATCATGGACGTGGGGAGCAGACCAGATTTTTCAAAATACTGAATGGCATCTCTTCTAGCCTCAGGCTTCAGTTGTCGCTCAATTACATATGCTTGATTGCTGAAATCAGGCTTTAGACTATTGTCATTGATATAAAGTTGTTTTTCTCTCTCTAAGAGTTGCAAACCCAAGTAGGCAGCACCCAGATCTCCAGTGACACATATGATATCCCCCACCTGCGCTGTGTTACGATAGACTATCTTTTGTGGTGTATCTGTATGACCTATCGAGGTGATGCTGAGGGCCATGCCTTTTAGATTGGAGGTAGTATCTCCGCCGATCAGATCTACTTTATAGAAATCGCAGGCCGTCCTAATGCCTTCGTAAAGCTCTTCTAATGCCTCGACAGAATATCTATTGGATAGTGCCATGCTAACCGTAATCTGAGCGGGTAGCACATTCATCGCATAGATGTCAGACAGGTTAACAACTACTGCCTTATAACCAAGATGTTTGAGAGGGACATACATCAGATCAAAGTGTATGTTTTCGACGAGCATATCGGTGCTGATAGCTGTGCTTGTCTTGCCGGTATGAACAATAGCTGCATCATCACCGACCGCTTTGATTGTTGAGGCATTATACGTCTTAAATTTTGAAGTGAGATGATTTATCAAACCAAACTCTCCTAACTCTTTTACATCGGTTCTTTTCATAGCCTATTGTTTTACGTATAGATCAAATCGCTGAGGATTGACTCGCTTAGCTTCAGATAAAAAGAAGCTGAGACTATCCCTTTGACCTGTCTTATTATAGATGAGTGCAAGATTAATATTTGCCTCAAAATTATTTTGGTCCACATTGTAGTATGCTCTCAATTTATTTTTGGCCTGTTGAGGATTATTTTCTTTGAGATCACTGGAGTATCCATTAGACGCTTTGCTTGGTCGCTTTACGATGGCACACATAGGCTTACCATTAACGTCTATGGTATGAATGGTGCCAGATGGAGGAAACTGGTTGTTTATTAACTCAGCTCTATCGATATATGTGTTCACATAGACTCCATAGTCCCATTCTGTATTTAATCGCTCATAATATCGGGTGTACCCAGCTTTTACATTCTCACGATTACGAGTGTAATATTGTACTGAGTACATATGATTAGAGACGATTTTGATTTCGTCTGTATCGTTAATGATACCTTCTTGCTCCATCCACGCTATAGCTGGTTGGATGCTGTGCATATAATAGTCCATCTCATAGTTACCATATGCATTGTCGATGCCTCCCGAGAGCTCATTAAAGTAGACATATTCAACTGGATGATTTTTGACTATGTGCCACACAGGATGAATGCATAGTAGTCCTATCACTCCAAATGTCGCATACTGCAAGTTGGGATTAATTTGCTCCAGAGATTTATTGAGATACCGGTACCCTGTAGCAGATAGTATAACTAATGGGGGATAGACGAATATAAAATGTCTCCAAGCTCCGTAAACATTGCTGTCACCCATAATCGCATATACAATAGGGAATACAACAGCAAAACCCAAGCATGCAAGAACAAATCCTCTTTTTTTAGTCCGGTGTCTAAAAAATGTAAATGGCAGTATCACGAGTCCCACGAGTACAACCATAGGAATAGTCATGAACATCCACTTATAGATATAATTAGATGGCAGGGCTGTAGAGGTGACATTAGAGCCTTCGAAGAGTTGCCTAATTCCAATAGCAAAATCAGACATGATCTCAAGAGACTTAAGTGGATTGCTCAATGGAGCTTCCAATGCGAAAGGCCAAAAAATTACCATCAAGATATATGCAATGATACAAGCACCTAAACCCTTTAAAAATATATGGCCATATTCTTGAAGATATTTAGTGTTAAAGGCTTTCATACCACGCCTGCTGAGGATGCGAAACATCACAAATAATCCGAAGTATGGTATCAAGAGAAGCCCACCAATTCTAAAATTAAGACATAATCCAATAGCCAATCCCACCTCTATCGCTTGTTTCCAAGTAGGTTTGGGCAGTGCGTCACAAAACCGAAAAATGCTATATAGTCCTAATATATATCCAAAAGCAAAAGGGATATCCTTGGGATTGTTAAAACTATGTCCCAAGAATCTTGGGGAAATGAGCAAGAAGATAAAGGCCATTATGGCCGCTGGCCAACCGAAATATCGTTTAGCTAAAAAGGCACTAAAAAGAGCTATCAGCCACCCTATGCCTCCATTAAAAATATGTCTTAGCTGATGTGGGTCATCATAACCTGTTAGACGTATGAAGAGCTCTATAACCGCATCAAAAGTGAAGTTATAGGCATAATCAGGACCTCGAACTTTATCCATATAAGATTTGTCCTCACCAAATGAGGTGAAAAAATTAATGATTCGATCTCCATACTTAAGGTGGATGTCCTCATCTCCACTGATAGAGGTGTTGAGACTGAGCACGATCATTGAGACTAATGATCCTATAAGCAAGGCATAGATGAGACGAATATTTTTTTGGCTTAGACTCATTTTTTAATGACTTTATATTTCTTAGAAAAATTCTTGTTGTCCATTTGAGCTTCGAGTTTTCTGAAACTATATAAAAGCATGATTCCTAAAACAAAGAAACCCAAAGTCAAAATCGCCATATTGATTAAAGACAACATGAGTGAACTTGTCCAACCTAAGATGGCACTTCCAAGGATATATTTTTTGTAAAGAATAACTCCAGCGCCGATCATTATGAAAAGAAAAATCAACATAAATAATCGCAAGAAGATAAAGAATAGAGCCTCTGCATACTCTAAGAACGACTTAAATCCATGAAGAACAAGGGAGTCAAAGTTCATTTTTGATGTGCCATCGATCCTTTTTCTGCGATCAAAGGCTATATACTGCTTGTGATACTTCAGTTTGGAGATAAAGGCAGAATAATGAACAAATTGTTGATCCTTGATTTCTAAGAGCACCTTCTTGCTGATCATAGAATAGTTGCCAAAGTTCAATTTTTTATTGGTGACTAGTAGGAATAGTAACTTGTAGAATGTGTAGAACACCTTAAATTTTATAGACTCCTTCCGCTTCTTGCGGGACACAAATATGATGTCTTCTTGTTGTAAATCAACGAGGGATTGTATGGCCTTAGGATCATCTTCACCGTCAGAGTCCATAACTATCAAATGACTAATGTCTAGCTGACTACTATATCTCAACCCTTGGGCTATCGCTCCTTGATGCCCCATATTGTTGTCCAAAAAAACGAGCTCTAAGGTCGCTCGAGATTGCCAGGTCATATCTTGCAACAATTGTCGAGTATTATCAGTACTGCCATCATCAATAATAATTATATGAAAATCATTATCGATACTCTCTAAAGTCTTAGAGAGCTCATTTAAAAAAGAAATAATAACTGGCCCCTCATTATAACATGGTGCAACGATACCGATAGTGGGCATAAACGTGATTCTCTTTGAGTTACATCAAAGATAGTCAGACAAATTAAACTTGGCTTTAATATGTCGGCATTACCATGTAGCTGGCTGATTGTTTAGCCTAGGAGGCCAATTGCTGCTTTCCACAATTTATTAGTTTGATCTGGCAAATGCTCTATGTGGAGATCTATTGCTTTTATGTTTATACCATATGAGTGGAGCATAATACTTCGGTCGTGATTTTTTCTACGAGCGCCATATTTGACGTCTCCTTTGACAGGTGCTCCTATATGAGCGAGTTGTGCTCTAATTTGATGGAACTTGCCAGAGGTTATTTTGGCTTTGATAGCCGTATAATTGTCGAGTTGACTTAACGATTCAATGGTGAGTTCTACGGGCTTATAACCTGACATAGGGCTATTTTCAATGAAGGCTTTGCTCGAAGTACTATTCTTTTTATGATAATGAGATAATGTCTTAATAGATATACTTTCATGTTGATGAACAATCGCTATATATGTTTTGACAATGTTATAGTGAGCATACTTTTTTTGAGTGGGACCATTTTTAGCTATCATGACTAATCCACTGACAGGTCTGTCAATACGATTGATGAGATGTAGTGAGCAGCGTAGCTCCTTTTCTAAAACCTCCAATAAAGAGTCATCACCACTAAGATCGGGTTGTACTGGAATACAGGAGGGTTTATTTGCTATGATAAGCTCATCATTTTGATAAATGATCAGATTGTCTGCAGTCATGCTACTCAATTTCTTCATAGTCTATATCAATAACCTTTCCTTTCGAATCTTGATCTGAATCTGGTTCTTGGATGCGTTGGCTCGGTTTGACCAAGCGATACATCATATAGACGCAAGCCGCAATGGTTAAGATTTTGAACATTTTAGATATTATATAGAATAGTTAGTGAGGGAATAAGTCTATGGGCAAATATAATAACACAGGTTTATTGCTTTGTACAGTGGGTCATCTTATCAATAGGTGTTTTTCTTACACCTCACGATGACACACTGTCCATGTCAGCTTATTAATCTTCTTTCTTGCTGCGCTTAAACTGTTTGGTTTGTTGTTAATTCAATCACAATGTATTAACTAAATACTTAAAGTGTTTTTGTTATCTTATTTTTGTGGCTTAATCTAAGCAGATGCTAAAGAATCTTTCATTTAATCGAATTATTTCTCTTGTTGTTTTCTTCATTGCTTTTGGAGTCTACTTTTTTTCGGCCGAGCGCACAGGTAGTCTTTGGGATTGCGGAGAATTTATTTTGGGAGCCTATAAGATGCAAGTGGTGCACCCTCCTGGAGCCCCTTTGTTTTTGCTTGTTGGAAGAATCTTTGCCTTCTTAGGAGAGCTTACTTCTTCAGATCCCGCCAACATAGCCTTTGCGGTTAACCTAATGTCAGGAGTTTGCTCGGCGATGGTGGCCACCTTTGTTGCGTCTATAACCATGATGTTGGCCAAGAAAATTGATATAATCGATTCAACCCTTTCGGGCAAAATTCAACTCGGTGGTGCAGGCCTTGTGGCAGGTTTGTCAACGGCGTTTTGTAGTACCGTATGGTTCTCAGCCGTGGAGGGTGAGGTATATGCTATGTCAACGTTTTTTACTGCATTGACCTTTTGGTCAGTGGTTAAGTGGTATAGTCTTGAGGATACTATCAAAAATGATCGCTGGTTAGCCTTGGCGGCATATAGCGCTGGTTTGTCGATAGGAGTTCACTTGTTGAGCTTATTGACCTTTCCTGCATTGGCACTTTTAGTATATTTTAAAAAATCTAAGAATATAAAACCTATAGGGATACTTGGATCTTTGGCGGCAGGAGCAGCTTGTATTCCCTTGATTCAAAAACTTATTATTACAGGTATGCCTAGCCTCTGGTTAGGAATGGAAAAACTCTTTATCAATGGTATAGGTCTACCATTTCAGATGGGTATCATTCCAACGTTATTGGTTATTGGAGGGGTATTCTTTGCAATGTTTAGGTATGCATACAAGAAGAATAATAGAGTTTTGGAGTTATTCACTATGTGTGCTTTATTGGTGACTATAGGCTATTCAACAATAGGAGTTGTGGTAATCAGGGCCAATGCAGATACTCCAGTTAATATGAATGTGCCGAGTGATGCGTCTCGGCTATTGCCATATATCAACCGTGAGCAATATGGTGAGCGGGCACTTTTATTTGGTCCTCATTATGAAGCCAGTCCTGTGAGTTATGACAGGAATGATAGGTATGGTAGAGAAGATTTTCCTCCATATTATAGTGAAACCGCTAATAATGATGAATACATCGTTGTAGACGAAAAAATAAAACCAAAGTATGCTGGTAAGGATAAGATCTTGTTCCCACGAATCTCGGACCCCAATATGGGCAGGCCAGGATTATATAAACAGTGGTATCAGTCAATCTTTGAAGGAAATGCTTCTCCTTCGTTCATGTTTAACGTAGCATTTTTTGTTAAGTATCAGATCAATTGGATGTACTTCAGATATTTTTCATGGAATTTTATAGGAAGACAAAATGGCGATCAAGGCTTTTTTGCCTGGGATAAATCGTCTGGTAACTGGCGATCGGGCATTAAATTTATAGATGAATCCAAGCTGTATAATGTCGATGAAGAACCATTGACAATGAGCCAAAATGAGGCGAATAATAATTATTATTTCTTGCCTCTAATATTTGGATTGATCGGACTATTTTTTCACCTCTATAAAGATCAGAAGACCTTCTTTGCAACATTTGTATTGTTCTTGATCACGGGTATTGGGATTATATTATATTCTAATCAACCGCCTAATGAACCCCGAGAGCGGGACTACGTGCTGGTAGGAAGCTTTTTTACTTTTTGTATTTGGATAGGGCTTGCTGTACCTGCGATTGTCTCATTGATCAAGGAACGACTCAATAAGACAGGGATCCCTATATCTGGAGCTGTAGCGGGAGTAGTGATGTTAGCTCCACTCATCATGGCGTTTGAAAATTTTGATGATCATAGTAGAATGCATCATACTGGATCTCGAGATTATGCAGCTAATTTTTTAAATTCTCTTGAACCTAATGCTATACTATTTACCTATGGAGATAATGATACCTACCCTCTATGGTATACTCAGGAAGTAGAAAACGTAAGAACTGATGTGCGAATTGTAAATCTGAGTTTGGTACAAGTAGATTGGTATATTAACAAACTCAGACGTAAGGTCAATGACTCACCACCATTAAAACTGACAGTCTCACCAGAAGGATATCGTGGAAATAGAAGGAATCAGATTCCGTTTTATGATGGAGGACAAGGCAATAGGCCGATGGATATCCAATCAGTACTTAAGTTTATAGGAAGCAATAATCCGCTGAGAGGATCTACGATGGAGTTTGAGAGCTTTATCCCTACTAAGGAGATAATTATCCCTACTAATATGGCGGCAGTGCGTAACCTCAATTTCTTTCCAGCTGGAGACTCCGTTCAGATAACTCCGGCCATACAGTTAAAGTTTGGTGAGAGTAAGAATTGGTTAGTCAAAGATGAGTTGGCAATTATCGATATAATCGGTAGCAATATCTGGGAGCGCCCAATATACTTTGCTACAACATGCAAGAACGAAAAACTCCTTGGATTAAATGACTATATGCAATACGAAGGTCTCGCCCTTAGATTGGTGCCTACCAAGACAGCGAGCGATAGATCTTTGAGTATTTATGGTAGCGGCAGGGTTCAGGCTGATAAGGTATATGATAATATCATGAACAAGTTCAAATGGGGTAATTTTGACAAGGAAGACCTCTTTGTTGACAATTCTTATGGAGCTGCTGTTCAGGCACACAAAATGGTTTTTAGCAGAACAGTAGATCAATTAGTTGCTGAAGGCAAACCAGATAAGGCTGTAGCGCTAACGGATAAGTATTTTGAGGCCTTCCCTCATATGAACTTTCCTTATGATGCCACAGTGGTCTCATTTATTAATATATATCTCCGTACCAAGCAATTTGACAAAGCCAAAGAACATCTTAGAATATTGGCACAAGAAACAGCAGACCATTTAAAATTCTATGAGAGCATAGATCCTGATATCGTTAGAAGTAGCTTTCAAACGGACTATGCTTATAGACTTAGAGCAGCTCAAAGTGTGTTGTCTTCTATAGGGATTATCCCTGACCAGGCGTTCAATGATGAATTGAATAATCTCCTGAGCCAGTATAAACAAAATAGCGTCCCTAACTAATATCTATCATATGCGCATTACAATTGGATCAGATCATGCTGGATATGAGTACAAAGAGCTGATAAAGATTTTCCTAATAGAAGAAGGGCATGATGTGATAGATCGTGGGACAGTCGATAGTAATTCTGTAGATTATCCGGATTTTGTTCATCCAGTGATTAAGGATATCATTGACGACAATGCTCATTATGGATTGTTGATCTGTGGTACTGGTAATGGAGTCTCCATGACGGCCAATAAATATCAAGAAATACGATGCGGATTGTGTTGGGAGGTATCTATAGCTGAGCTCATCCGACAGCATAATAATGCCAATGTAATGGCGCTACCAGCAAGATTTGTGGACATTGTAAGTGCTAAATCTATGGTTTCTGCGTTTATTAATACTCCCTTCGAAGGAGGAAGGCACCAGCGGAGGATAGATAAAATCACCTCTGGCTTATACTCTTGCTAAGTGTAATTGACTTTTTTGTTATAAAACGAAAAAAAATGAAACCACTCTTAATAGTGATAACACTCTTGATTAGTATCAATGGTGTGGGTATATCTCAATACTTTGGAGGAAAGACTATCCCGGAGAAAGGAATAAATAAGTCTACATCTGTAGACGATGATTCATATCTCTTCAGCACTACTATAAGTGCGAAGGAAATGAGTGAGCACCTTCATATCATCGCTTCAGATGACTTCGCAGGCCGAGAAACAGGATCCGAGGGCATTGATAAAGCGGCTGACTACATATCCCAAGCATTGAATAAACTTAGACTGCCTAAGGTGGGGGAAGATGATAGCTATTACCAAAATGTGGCCTTTACCTTTTCTTCATGGAAGGATATAAATGTAACAATAGGAGATAACGCTTATCGTCATCTATGGGATTACATTGCTTTTCCGAATACCAGCAAGGATCAAGATCTTGAAGTGCAGGAGGTCGTTTATGCCGGCTACGGGATCTCTACGGATCATTATGATGACTATAGCGATATAGATGTCAATGACAAAGTTGTCATCGTATTTGATGGAGCACCAGATTTGGCCATAGATTCTGAATGGGCGACTGATTACCAATTAAAAAGGACTGCCGCTCAGGAGCATGGAGCCAAGATGCTCCTCATTATATCTAATGACATTAAGAAAGTCATTGATGCTAATCGGCGCATGTTAGTAAACCGTGTAACAGAGTTGGGAGACCGCACGGAGCTAAGTCCTGATCATACTAATATGCTTGTGATCTCTACCACCATGGCCAAGGAGCTATTAGGAGAATCCATACACTCGATTATTGTCAATAGGGACGCTATCAAAGCATCTGGCGATCCGCAGAAAAGTATAGACGTAGACATTGAGCCCATGTCGACTCTAATGAGCATAGATCGACAAGTTCTATTAGGAAAGAACATACTGGGATATATAGAAGGAACTGATCTCAAAGATGAGCTAGTCATAATTAGTGCTCACTATGATCATGTAGGAACCAAAGGTGATGAAGTATATAATGGTGCGGATGATAATGGTTCAGGGACGACCACAGTATTAGAAATAGCCGAGGCATTAGCCACAGCCAAAGCCATGGGGAAGGGGCCACGTAGAAGTGTCCTTTGTCTCTGGATGACGGGAGAAGAAAAAGGATTACTTGGATCTGAGTATTATGTCAACAACCCAGTATTTCCTATTGAGTCCACAGTAGCTGATGTCAATATTGATATGGTGGGTCGCTGGGGAGAGGAGTACTTAAGCAAAGAAATGCCTTATATCTATATCATTGGTTCTGATAGGCTTAGCTCAGAGTTGCACGAGATTAGTGAAACGGCCAATGCCAAGTATAGTAGAATGATACTTGACTATAAGTATAATGATGCCAATGATCCAAACCGATTTTACTTTAGATCAGATCATTACAACTTCGCTAAGAATGGCATTCCTGCAATATTCTATTTTAATGGAGTGCATGCGGATTATCATAGATTAACAGATAGCGTCGAGAAGATTGACTTTGAACTCATGCAAGAGAGAGGGCGCTTAATTTTTCATACCATCTGGCAGCTGGTTACTCAGGACAAAAGAATAGAGGTCGACAAGGGTTAATTAATCTTCGACTTCTCGCTTATCGATTAATCTAAATCCATTACCATGGATATTGACTATCTCGAGATTGTCATCACGTTTGAGATATTTTCTCAGCTTAGTAACGAACACATCCATGCTTCTGGCTGTAAAATAATTGTCTTCTTCCCAGATTTGAGTAAGAGCTAACGATCTCGATAGAACCTCGTTTTTATGTATACAGAATAATCTGAGTAGATGAGCTTCCTTTGGAGACAATTTGTCTTTATGTACTTCCTCTCCTGATTTATAGGTCAATATGCGGAGTGGATAGTTAAAGTGATAAGCACCTATTTGGAATTCCTTCTTTTTTTCTGCTGGATTAGGTGTTGACCCACTTCGTTTGAGTACTGCTTGCACCCGATATAGGAGTTCTTCAGAATTAAACGGTTTAGTAATGTAGTCGTCAGCTCCTATCTTGAATCCATCTATGACATCTTCTTTGAGTGCTTTTGCTGTCAAAAAAATTAATGCCGCACTGCTATTATCTTCTTTGATTTCTTTGCCCAGCGTAAACCCATCCTTCTTAGGCATCATGACATCTAAGATGTGCAGGTCAAATTTGCCGCTTTTATATTTTTGCCACCCTTCTTCTCCATCAGTGGCAAGAATTACGTTATAATTATGCATTTCGAGATATGACTTAAGCACATCTCCAAAATTGCGGTCGTCCTCTACAAGTAAAATATTTTGCGGCATTTTTTCAGTGGTTGTTATTATAGTAACGACGTAAATTTCATTTTAAGTCACTCTTTTTGAAGGGAAAAATATAGTAAAAGTGCTTCCAGAGTCTAATTCGCTTTTAACTCTGATCAAACCGTTATGGGCATCTACGATAGCCTTTACATAGCTCAGACCTAATCCAAAACCTTTTACGTCATGGATGTTGCCGGTGCTGACTCTATAAAACTTCTCGAAGATTCTTTTCAAATCATCTTTGGACATCCCTATTCCTTGATCAGCTACTATTACTTCGATCCCCCCCTTAGAGTCTCTTGTTTCCACTGTAATATTAGGACTCTCTTTCGAATATTTATTAGCGTTGTCCAATAAATTGTGAATAACGTTACTTATATGATTTTTATCTCCCTCGATTATTGGATTAGAGCTCCGTAAATGCAGTTTAATATTACCTCCTCTGTCATTTACCTGTAGGGAGGTATGCTTTGCTGCTTTTTCGGCCAATTCATTTAGGTCGACATCTGTTATTTTGAGCTGAATATCTTCCTTATCGAGCTTGGCGATTTGCAGAACTTTTTCTACCTGACCTAACATTCTTTTATTTTCCTCTTTGATGATACCGGCAAATCTCTTGACCTTTTCTGGATCAGATATAATAGTAGGATTGCTGATAGAGTCCGTCGCCAAAGAGATAGTTGCTATAGGTGTCTTAAACTCATGAGTCATATTGTTGATAAAGTCTGTCTTCATGATCGAGACTTTCTTCTGTGTCAATATGATGTTGATCGTATAAATAAAGCAAAATAGAATAAGTCCTGTAAAAACAATAGAGGCTATCGCTGACGGAAGTATCTCTGTCAACAAGAATGTTTGCTTACGAGGAAAAAACAATCTCAGAGTTCCAGGAGACTCTGTTTCATCTATATTAAATAAATTGATCTTATATTCTGATTCATACAGATTTTGTATCTCGCCACCATCACTAAATTGCTCTTCGTTATCGATACTCACATTGTAGTTACCATTGGTAATAACAAAATCGTCATACTTATTGGAGTATATGCCATACTCATACGTAAGGTTTATCCCTTGATCTGCCAATGAACTCTTAAGATATGAGTCAATTTTGTTAGTATTTACACCATTAAGAGCGATATGAGGATCACGATTCCATAGGGCACTTCCCATCTTGCTTTTAAGTATGTCTGAACGATAAGATCCGAGAGGTGATTTAAGATCTATATCAGGTTCTATATCCACTTTGAATATGGATTCATTGCGATTCTGATTATAGTATTTGGCAAAATTTTCTACGGAATTGGCGTCATCTTCCAATTGCTGTTTGACACGACTCATAGCAATGATAACCTTATCATCAAAGTTTTTGGCATTGAGCTCTGTCCCTCGCTTGAGCCACACATATTGTATAATGGTAATACCCAATAGGGCAATACTCATTAGTACAATTATCGTATTGATGATTCCTTTGCTCATTATAGACTGACAAAGATAAGCCTCAATGAGTGAATATGGAGGGCTTTATGATTAATGTAACTTATAAAGGATCGTAGGTACTCTTTAATTCTAACTCTTGGTACTGCTCATCTGCTATAGGGCTTGGTGCATCGATCATCATATCACGACCTTGATTGTTCTTAGGGAAGGCAATAAAGTCACGTATGGAGTTAACTCCATTCATCACTGCACAAAGTCGATCAAAACCAAACGCAATCCCGCCATGAGGTGGGGCACCATACTCAAAAGCACCTAGCAGAAAACCAAATTGTTCTTCTGCTTCTTCCTTGGTGAATCCGAGCAGATCAAAATTTTTGGACTGTAGCGCTCTATCGTGGATTCTGATCGAACCTCCACCGATCTCCACGCCATTGATAACAAGGTCATAGGCATCTGCCTTGAGGGACTTCATAGTTGCATGATCTCCATTGAGCATACGAGCTTGATCTTCTTTCTTTGGAGATGTGAATGGATGATGCATCGCATGAAACCGTTCAGTTTCCTCGTCCCATTCTAACAATGGGAAGTCTACAACCCACAATGGCTTGAATACAGCAGGGTCCATAAGCCCCATTCGACGCCCCATCTCAAGGCGCAATTCATTGAGCTGCTTACGGGTTTTTTCGGCCTCTCCGGACAAGATGAGCATCATATCGCCAGGGGTCGCATTCATCTTGTCAGCCCAAGTTTGTAAGGCAGTATCATCAAAGAATTTACCTACAGATGACTTGAACGTTCCCCCTTCCTCAACCTTCACATAGACTAAGCCTTTGGCTCCAATCTGTGGTCGTTGCATCCATTCGGTTAGTTTCTTTATGTCCTTATTGCTATACTCACTTGCTTGGCCTGTGGCGCAGATGCCAACCACCAACGCAGCATTGTCAAAGACACTAAAGCCTTTGCCTTGTGATACGTCATTAAGCTCTACGAACTTCATACCAAACCTCACATCAGGCTTGTCAGAACCATACAACCTGAGAGCGTCATCATATGACATCAACGGAAAATCTGGAAGGTCGACATCATTAAGCGTTTTAAACAAATATTTGGTGAGTCCTTCAAAAGTTGCTAAGACTTCGTCTCGAGTAACAAAGCTCATCTCACAGTCTATCTGTGTAAATTCAGGTTGTCGATCCGCTCTTAAGTCTTCATCACGAAAACACTTGACAATCTGAAAGTACTTGTCCATACCACCGATCATCAAGATTTGTTTAAAGGTCTGAGGAGATTGTGGCAGGGCATAAAATTGTCCTGGATTCATCCTGCTCGGCACCACAAAATCTCTGGCGCCCTCAGGGGTAGATTTAATCAAGACAGGTGTCTCTACCTCTATGAACTGCTGACTATCAAGGTACTTGCGTGTCTCGATGGCCAGTTTACTTCTAAAAATCAAATTGTTGCGTACAGGGGTACGTCGGATGTCAAGATAGCGGTACTTCATCCTTAAGTCATCACCACCATCAGTTTCATCTTCTATAGTGAAAGGAGGCACTTTTGATTCATTGAGAATGGTAAGGCTCGTTACTTCTATTTCTATATCACCCGTCGGCCTATTAGGATTTTTATTACTCCTCTCTCTGACAATCCCAGATATCTGTATGACATCCTCACGTCCCAGCTTTCTTGCTTGCTCACATAAGTTGACATCGTCCTCCATATTAAAAACGATCTGAGTGATACCGTAGCGATCTCTCATATCTATGAACGTCATTCCTCCAAAGTCTCTACTGGCTTGTAGCCATCCGCTGAGAGTGATTGTCTGTCCTACGTGCTCTATCCTTAATGCCCCACAGTTATGTGATCTGTACATATTGATTATGATTTAAATTCGATTTTGCAATATTAGGGTTTATAGATGTCAGGTGGTAGATAGACAAAGGATTTATAGCATCAAGAGAGGTTTTTTTTGAGGAGGGCTTCTAAGAGAGCCCATAGAGTAGATGATGAAGTCAGTTTTTAAGGTGACATTTCAGCGATAACCTATGGTATACATGAAATACTTCTTTGGTTAGAATTACTATACTCATACGACCAATAGTACGCTATGTGGTGAGGATAGATTAAGAGGAGCCTGAAACATATACCACTTTAAAACTTAACTGTTTAAATATCTTTTAAAGTCATGACATTTAGATGACACAAGAGTCTTATGGTCCCCATATATTTGCTAGTAGAGTTATGATCAAAGACTTTAGAATAGTAACTATAACACACAAGCAGCTCAATACTGAAGATCTTGAGCATTTTATCGTCAAGTATGATGAAAGGTCAGAGCTGTCGTCAAAGTTACATGCTATAAAGGATCGATTTGGTCAAGATGAGTTACTATATCTTGCTACCTGTAATAGAGTAATATTCTTCTTTTATGGTGAGCAAGAGTTCAATAAGAACCATAGTCAAGACTTACTATACTTTATCAATCCAACGCTATCCAAGACAGACCATCACAGCATAGATCAGCTGGTTGAGTTTCATGAAGGTATCGAGGCTATTCGACATATCTATGAAGTATGCTCGTCAATTGACTCATTGGTCGTAGGGGAGAGAGAGATTTTCAGACAGTTTAGGCAAGCCTATGATTTTTGCCGTAACCATGCGCTATGTGGTGATCATATGCGTCTGGTAGAAAAAAGCGTCGTAAAGGCGGCCAAGGATGTTTATACTAATACGGCCATAGGAGCAAAGCCTGTATCCGTAGTGTCGTTGGCGATCCAAGAATTCTTAAGAAAGAAAATCGATACGTCGTCACGGATTTTAATGATCGGAGCTGGTGAAACCAATACCACCGTAGGACGGTTTTTAAAAAAATATGGTTACTCCAATATTGTGATTTTCAATCGGACATTTGATAATGCACTGAAATTATCCAAAGAACTTGGTGCTCAGGCGATGCACATGCGGGAGCTGTCGTCTTATAAAGGTGGTTTTGATTGCATCTTTACCTGCACAGCATCTCAAGAACCTATAATCAACAGTCAGACTTATCAGTTAATCAACCAAGATGCTAGCCATAAGGTCATCGTGGATTTGTCTATCCCTCATAATGTCTCCAAAGATGTGGCACAACTAGACACTGTAAGCTATATAAGTGTGGATACGGTGCGACAACTGGCTGAGGAGAACATGAGAAAACGAAGTGGCAATATAGCGGCGGCAAGGATAATCTTAAATAGCCATCTAGATGAATTTAAAAATCTATGGCATCGTCGACAGGTAGAGCGAACATTTGGTCAGTTACCAAAAGAAATTAAGAAAGTTAAAGAGCGAGCACTATCCAAAGTGTATAAAGAGGCGATTGCTGATCTGCCAATGGAGACTCAATCACTCATCTACGAGATCGCTGACTATATGGAGAAAAAGTGTGTCGCAGTACCCATGAAAATGGCTAAATCGTCTGAGACGGTATAACGCTCTTGCTTTCGGGGCTATAAAACATTTCTTTTATCTTACGTTTTATACCTATCAATTAGAACATTTAAATATGAGAATCCTATTTATTGTATTGCTTTGTTTGCCAATATGGCTATTCAGTCAGTCTCAGTTTGATAATGTTGAGATCTCTGAAACTGTGCTGACTGATCAGATCTATATGCTCGAAGGTGCAGGTGGTAATATTGGCTTGATTATAGGCGAGGAAGGAGCGCTGCTCATTGATGATCAATATGGCCCATTAGCAGAAAAAATAAAGACCAAGGTGGCACAATTAACCGATGGTCCTATCACCTATATCGCCAACACTCACTGGCATGGTGATCATTCGGGAGGCAATGAGTTCTTTGGTACACAAGGAGCTACCATCATAGCACATAAGAATGTGAGGAAGCGCATGAGCATGGAGCATCAAAGAGGGGATCGAGTGATACCGCCTTCTCCAGAAGTCGCATTACCTGTAATTACCTTTGGAGAGGACATGCAGTTACATTTTAATGGTTTGGAGATTATGGCTATACATGTTGACAATGCACATACTGATGGAGATGCTCTATTGTGGATTCCTGGAGCCAATGTGCTTCATATGGGAGATTGCTTCTTTCATCAGCGATATCCATTTATTGATCTCACCTCTGGTGGCTCAGTTGATGGAGCTATTACAGCGGTAGAAACAGCATTGTTTCTGATTGATGATGACACAAAGATCATCCCAGGACATGGTCCTATGGCGGCCAAGGCAGATTTAGAAAATTATTTGACTTTTCTTAAAAGTATTAGAACACGCATTAAATCCTATGTGTCTGTAGGCAGAGGCATTGATATGATCGACGCCGCTAAGATCGTCGAAGGGTATGAAGATTGGGCATGGGGTTTTATTGATGCTGATCGCCTAGTCCAGATCTTTCACAGTAGCTTGACGGCGGGCAATTAAGCATCCACTTGAGATAAACCAAACTGACTTTCCAAGTGGTGTACGTAATGTCTTTGATGAAATGACATCATGTGTTGTGGACTCACCACTCCCATCATTGGATTAAAATATGGTCGATCTCCACGTTGCTGAAAATCATTAACCAGTCTGTCGATAGCTCCCAGAAGGCCTTTTTTTGCTTCATCTAAAGATGCCAACCGTAACTCAGGCAGATCGTCAGCGTTGACGTCCTTAGGGATATACTTCATTGGTTTTCCTGATTCTATAAAATGCATAAACTTCAAAACTTTTTCTGGTAGTTCAGATTTGTCAGGTGCAGGTCCCATGTCCTTTATTGATGATTTAGTAACCCATATCAGGTGCTCCAACATGTGCTGAGGAGTCATCACACCAAAGCTTGGTGTGGCATTAGCTTTTAAGTCTTCGATCATTTGAGGAACAGCCTTCAGGTAGTCGATAGCATCCATATAATTCAATAATTTAAGTTTGAATCTACAAACTATGATACATAGTTAAGGTGTGATAATTGGCCTTAGCGGATTATCTTGCGCCAACAAAAAAATTATTGGAGTGGCAACAGTATCATTGAGAGATATGAAATTTTACGCTTTTCACGGATATTACGACTTCGAGCGGCGGATTGGCAACAATTTCATAGTGGATCTGGACTTAGAGGTTGATATCCCAGCAGACCCTAATGATCACATTGAAAATACTTATAACTATGAGTTAGCTTATCAGATAGTGGATAGCTATATGAAGCAGAAGTATAAGCTCTTAGAAGGTCTGGCATATGATATAGCTAAGGAAATTAAGCAATCCGATGAGAAGGTCGATAAGGTGAAAATCACCTTGAGCAAGAACAATCCCCCATTAGGTGGCAAGGTCGGACAGGCTCGAGTGACCATTGAGATATAGTCTACGTCTAAGTTATAAACGCATTATTCTTACGTTAATACATACAAAAATGAAATACTTCTTACCATTATTCTTTAGCATCACTTTCATGGCATGTCCTGCATCTATTCAAGATCTCATAGATGTTCCTCTATCTAATGCGGATATATCCAATGGTCTTAAGGAGGCTCTTAATCTGGGTACTGGAGAGGCAACTGATTTTTTATCTGCCAAGGATGGATATTTTAAGTCAGCGTATAAGATCTTACTGCCGCAAGAGGCAAGACAGGTCACTGATAAGTTAAAGGTTATTCCAGGATTTAACAATGTAGAAAATGTCATCTTAGAAAAAATTAATCGAGCTGCTGAGGATGCAGCGTCCAAGGCGGGCCCCATTTTTTTGAGTGCGATTAAAGGTATGTCTATACAAGATGCTTTGGGTATATTAATGGGCGAAAGAGATGCTGCGACCAAATACTTGCATGGACAGACATTCGACCTATTATATGGCGAGTTTCAACCGATCTTATTAGAGTCCCTGCAGAAGTTTAATGCTGTCACCTACTGGGAGGATGCTGTCAATACATATAACAAGATACCCTTGCTTGGTGATGTCAATCCAAGATTGGATGATTACGTGGCTCAAGAGGCCTTAAAAGGCTTATTTTCTTTAGTTGAAAAGAAAGAAGACGGAATCCGCACAGATGTATCTCAGCGGGTCTCCCCACTACTACAGAAGGTCTTTGCCAAGCAGGATCCAAGCTAATCATATACGATATTAGGTAGCATTGACTTTAATTTCAGTGCGTTGAGTATGTAGTGTGGAGTGAGATAGAGGTGTTACTTGATCGTATACCTATAAGGTAATGACAAGTCCGTAGGTTACTCTGAGAGAGTCGTATCGTAGAATTTCTTATTTTAGATTAGAACCAAACGATAAGATTTGTCTCGTTGTCAAATACTTTTATTTTATTTACTACCGTACTTTGCAATCCTGCCTAGTGGCATTATTGGCCAGAATGTATCTGTAGATAGCCTATTAAATGAACTTAATAGAACAGCTCAAAGTATAGATAAAGGGATAATCCATATAGAGTTGGCTAAGCAATACTTGAGAGTAGATCTGAGCAAAACGAAAGAACACGCTTCTATAGCTATGGGTTTTCTTAATTCTTCAGATAGTCTAAGAGCGCTAGCCATTGATCAATTGGGGCGATATTATTTTTTTACAAACATGTTGGACTCTGCTGTTCATTATTTTGGACAGGTTGATCAAATATTTAATGAATTAGAATTGCCTGATAAAATGGCTTCTAATAACCTTAGCATTGGTTCTGCCCTGTTGAGACAAGGGCGATTCCAAGAAGCTACTGAAGCATTCATTAGTAGTGCTGAGTATTTTGAAAGTGTCGATGACGAAGGGAACGTCGCTAAATGTTATTCCAATATAGCTACGGCTTTTGCAGAACTAAAGGATTACGACACGGCAATTGATTATAATAAGAGAGCCTTGGATATAGCCACTAGGTTAGACTTACAACAGTTAAAGATGATAATGTTGCCTAATCTCGCAACACAATTTTATAAAAAAGGATCAATAGAAGAAGCGCTCAAATATTATGAAGAAGCAGAGCTTATCTCTATCCAAAATGGTAATAAAAGATCTTTAGCATTGATATACAACAATATGGGAGATCTGCAAATGAGTCAAAAAAATTATGTACAAGCAGAGAAACATATATTAAAGGCTATCGGTCTAAAAAAAGAGCTCAATTTTGTCAAAGGCTTAGAGGAATCATATTTTAATCTTGGATTAATCAGGTACAAAAAGAAAGATTATACTAAAGCACTACAATACTATAAGCAAGTTGAACCAAGTGTGCAGGGTGCTGATCGAGTGCGATTATATCAAGAGCTAAAAGATGTTTATAGGGATGCAGGTAACAGCCTCAAAGCGCTCGCTTATGCAGATAAAGCCCAGATCTTGTCTGATAGTCTCAATGAACAAGAATCAATATTGGCCATTTCTGAAATGTCTGAGAAATATCAAGTTGCACAGAAAGAAAACGAAATACTCCGACTAACAAATGACAACCAATCGTTAGAGGTAGCCCAATTACAAAGTAGACATTGGATCATCTTGCTGATCTCGTCTCTAATAGCACTATCCATTGGGGTGTATTCTTATTTTAAGAACACCATAAAGCAGAAAAAAATTATTGAGCAGCAACATCTTATTGAGCAGCAACAACTCATGGATCAGTTGCACCGTAACGAGCAGGATACGGTTGTCAAGATGATCAAGGCGCAAGAGTTGGAACGCAATAGAATATCAAATGATCTCCATGATAGCTTAGGTAGTAAAATGGCCACGTTGCAAAGAAATCTACAAATGATACAATTGCCAGAGGATAAGGATCAGCGCATATTGGACGTCAGTCATGACATTGCTCACGAATTGTATGCTGAGATTAGAAATATATCACATAACATTAACTCAGGTGTACTGCTCGATCAGGGATTGATACCTGCCCTTAATCAGATGGCAGAACGAGTATCTTATCAAAACGAATTGCAAATCAAGGTGTTATCTGTCGATGTACCCATTAGATTATCTAATATCATTGAGATTCAATTATTTAGAATCTTGCAAGAATTAGTGACTAATGTTATTAAACATGCCCAGGCTAAAGAGCTTTTCATACAACTTGCGGTACATGATAATGAACTCAATGTGATGGTCGAAGATGATGGTATAGGATTTAATCAAGACAAAGCCATAAATGGAATGGGTCTATCGGGGATTAAAAAGAGATTGTCAAGTTTAGGGTCCATACTGACCATCGATAGCGAGATAAATAGAGGCACTACCATGATCTTTAATATTGCGCTTACATGATTAAGGTAGGTATGGTAGATGATCATCAGTTGTTTATAGATGGGATCAAATCCATCCTCAAAACAGTAGTGGATATAGATATAGTATTGAGCGCAACAAGCGGATTAGTCTATCTACAAGAGTATCAAGCTAACGAGATCGATATTACGATCACTGATATCAGAATGCCTGAGATAGATGGATTGACTCTATGTCGTACGCTGATCAAAAAGCATCCAAAAGCAAAGGTGATCATACTGAGTATGTATGATCAACCAGCAGATATACGAGAGGCAATTAAGGTGAAGGCCTCGGGTTACTTGCCCAAGAATGTAGGTAAGTCATTGCTGGTTGACTCTATTCGTTCCATCCATCAAGGTAAGAGAGTTTATCCGGACAATTTTATTGCCTATGAAAGGCATATGAATACTTACGGAGGATATACTAGCAACATGCTAACTAAAAGAGAGACCGAAATCTTAGTGCTTATTGCTAAAGGCAGGACCTCCAAAGAAATAGCCATAGAACTCCATCTCAGTAAATTTACCATTGATACTCATCGTAAGAACATTCATAAAAAATTGGGTTTAAATGGTAGTACGGCCTTAATTAAGTATGCTGTAGAGCATTACAAATGATCATTTGGACTATATGTTTATACCTACTGATGGGTATATGCTGTAAGTATGTGAGACATTATATTGATAGTATCAATTAATGTACGCTGTGCACTACAACATATCTCGTTTTACCTATTTATTAATACTTTCTTTTGCTGCATCATTGGTCAAGGGGCAGTCCTTATCCTTTACAGATATCTGCCCTCGGAGTATCGTGATAGAGAAAGGTGATTCAGAGTGTAACACACCTACGCAAATATTCCCTGGTGAAAAACTTGCTGGGAAAGAACTCATGTTAACAACTTTTTCAAAAGTCGTAGAAGTAGAGTATAGTTCAGACTTGACAGCCTACGAATGTAGATGCGATTATGCCATCTTTCCTGAAGAGAGAGAATTGGAAGATTGTGCTACTGGAGAAAGCATAGCAGCAACTGTTCCGAATCATTATAATACGACATTGGTCTATAGATGGATAGAACCACCCCTTAACACTGATAGAAATTGTAGTGGATTTAAAAGCAGTTTGGCCTATTCATCTAACCCAACCTTCTTTGCGGGTGATTTTGATTTTTTTATTGGTTCATTTCTAAATAGTTCTTTCCCTGGACTTGCTAATACAGAAAAAGCGGTCATGATGGCTAGCCCATATAGTAACTCTAAATGGTTCAGTCATGACTACATAGTCGATAATTATAGCTATCCTATGGATATCATTGCTAATGTTGCCGTTTCTTATGAGACTTGTGAACCCGAGCCAGCTGCTGGCATATTTTTAGTTGATCTGAATCCACAGTATTATGAAAACGGAATCATCGGTAGTCTTGTTGACCCTATCGAAACAATTGACGATCTATTGAATGTTGATTCCCCCGAATCGCTTGAAGGCGTTGTATCAAGATTTGTCAATGGAACCACATCAGATGGCTCTTCTAAATTGATGGTTGTCGTATCTTCTGAAGGGTATGATCAGATTGACATCCAAGATTTAAATGATCAAAATGGAAGCTTAGAGTTTCCTTGGGGTACGGGGACATTTACATTTTCTGGGGGTAAGTTCTTTATAGGGATTTATAGTCCACCTAATCAATTGCCACAAGGTAATACCCTGACTAATCAAGAGGGACTAGCGTTTCAGTTGCTTTCATTTGACGCAAATTTAACTGGAGATGATCCTGATAAAATGGTAGTGATCAATATCCCAGTCATAAGACCTCCTGTGATATTAGTGCACGGCACCTTTGATAATCCTGATAATTGTTGGAAAACCCCAATCGAAGGTGGTAAAAGCATGTATCAACATTTAGTTGACGAGCAGTACAAGGT
>CAZJHC010000013.1:0-23664 GCA_964545645.1 uncultured Saprospiraceae bacterium | reverse complement strand
AAATACATCGGTATGGATGCAGTCTACGTTCATTTAGCGCTCAACTATTACGATAAGGGATTGACCCCTTGGGTCCCTGAAGAAAACTTGAAAGAAATAGTAGGCAATGCCAAGAAAATAGCTCCAACTCTCATTGGACAACAAGCACCAGACTTCAAGGTTAAGACCCAAGAAGGGACGGAGCTTAGTTTAGGTGATTTTACCAAAGACTTTACCATCTTATTATTTTGGAAGCCTGACTGTGGACATTGTACTAAGGCGATGCCTCACATTATCGAGTTTCAAGAAAAATATAAAGACAAATCCGTAGATCTTCTCACGATCTGCACTAAGACAGGTAAGGATTATGGTAAATGTTGGGAAGGAGTAGAAGAAAAGAATATGATGGGGTTGCTCAATGCAGGCGATGAGTATCACCGCAGTCGAATTTTTAGCAAATACTTTGTCAACTCAACTCCTGCAATATATATCCTCGATAAGGATAAAAAGATAAAACTCAAGAAAGTGCCTGCAGAAAACCTTGATGCAGTGATGACGGAGCTTATGAAGGCAGAGTAGGCCGACGGGGATAATGCTCATTAATGAAGTCGTGTGTAACGCTACAACAAAATATCAACAACAGACTTAGCCTGCATTTATAATGATATAGTTGTCAATCCTTCTTTCGATTGAGACTTAGAGCCTTGAGCATCCATTTAGGTAGAGGCTTAGAAGGATTTCGCTTGCGCAGGTCGAGATACCAGCCTAATTTTTTTAGAATGGGAATCTTATGTGCCTCGACAAACTCTATTAAAGTTCCGTCAGGATCCTCAATATAAGAGAAGTGCCCAGCTGCTTCGCCCATATCAAAACTATCGCTACTATCTACTGTAAATGCATGACCGGCCTCTGTACAACGCTCTTTCATAGCTGCCATGCCTTGTATATCGTAACACAGATGTATATATCCTATATCACCCCAATATCTATCCTCAAACAACTTCTTGGGTGCTCTTGATAAGCTTTGTACCAGTTCAAGGTGACTGCTGCCGATCCATTGACTAAATGGCCCACGCCGTTCGCTACTATGTCCTACGAGGACCCGACGATACCGTTCATCACCACCACTCAGTTGTTTATAATCGTCTTGAACACCTGATATATCATAGATGATCTTGTCATAACCAAGGATCTCTTGATAAAATTTAAGAGACTTGTCCATGTCACTTACTCCTATCGTACATCCATAGACTCCTCCTGTCGTTGCTTTGGTGTGTGTATACCATTCATCTGAGTGGACTACTTCCACTATATTTTGGTACGGATCAATACAGTAAAAGTGGTCTGAATTAATAGGATCTTTCAGGGGTTCTGTAATTAACTGAGCACCGATACTTTGGAGATGTTGGTAGGTTTGATGGACATCTTTACTTTTTATCTTGACGATAAATATGCCCAGGTCTCCTAGGGCCGCCTTAAACTTTATCGGAGCCGGTATGCGCTCGGTATATTGCCATATTTCTAATCCACCTCCACCTTGCATACTCATAGCAAGTACTGCGTGGCGCTTCTGTGGATTGCCGCCAGTATATGGTAGCATAAGTTCAGCAGTAGCAGCCTCGTCAAAGATGGGTATGTCTACATAAAAGGCCCTGCGATACCACTCCCATAGCTTATAGGTATCAGGATTGCCGATGCCGATTTGTTGGATGCCTCCTATGATAGGGTTATGAGCCATGGTGATATTTATATAGTTGCTAACTTTTCGGCGGCAGTATGATAATCACCTTGTTTAAGTTTGTCTGCTATAGCCTCAAAGGCATCAAGAGTCAAGTCTATATCCTCAAAGGTATGACCCGCTGTAGGTATCAATCTGAGAAGGATCATGCCCTTGGGTATGACTGGGTATACGACAATAGAACAAAATATATGGTAGTTGTCCCTCATATCCTGAACTAAGGCCATCGCCTCTTGTACAGAGCCATGCATATATACCGGGGTGACACAGCTGTTAGTATTACCGATATCAAGTCCACGTTTTTTAAGCCCACTTTGCAGTCGATTGACATTATTCCATAGTTTTTCTTTGAGCTCTGGCATGGCTTTCATAAGCTCCAATCTCTTCCTCGCACCAACTACTATAGGCATGGGTAGACTCTTGGCGAATATCTGTGAGCGTATATTATACTTGAGATACTGTATAATGTCTTGATCACCCGCCAAGAATGCCCCAATACTTGCGAATGATTTGGCAAAAGTTGAAAAGTAAAGATCAATGTCGCTTTGGATTCCTTGTTCTTCGCCGGCACCAGCTCCTGTTTCGCCTAAGGTACCAAATCCATGAGCATCATCAACCAGTAATCTAAAGTCATAGATAGACTTGAGTGCAATGATTTCTCTGAGCATACCTTGGTCTCCACGCATTCCAAAAACACCTTCGGATATGACGAGTATGCCTCCTTGAGTACCCTCAGTAAGCTTACTGGCACGCTGTAAACATTTGTCCAAGCTGGCCATGTTATTATGCTGAAAAGCAAATCGCTTACCCATATGCATTTTGACGCCATCGACGATGCATGCATGACACTCGCTGTCATAGACTATGATATCATGACGATCGACGAGCGCATCTATGGCTGACATGATACCCTGATAGCCAAAATTTAGTAAAAGCGCAGCTTCTTTTGCAACAAACTCTGCCAGCTCTGATTCCAGCATATCATGAAGGTCTGAGTTGCCTGACATCATCCGTGAACCCATAGGGTAGGACAGCCCCCAATCTTTCGATGCCTGGGCATCAACGGCACGTATCTCAGGATGATTACCGATATCAAGATAGTTATTGACACTCCAGCAGATGACTTCTCGGCCATTGAATTGCATTCTGCTCTTAAGCTCTCCTGTGAGTTTTGGAAATATCCAATAACCTTCTGCTACATCGGCAAATTTTCCAAGAGGACCAGGGTTTTCTGTTCGTTTATTAAAAATGTCCATGGGATGATTTGAAAAGTGAAAATAAGATTTTAGTCCTTTCTCGTTAGTCTAATAAGATTTTAAAATATTATTGAAGCTGTATCGAGTTTCTAAAACTCACTTTGTAATGTCATCTGCTTTTATTTTCTATTGGGAGGCTTGCCTAACGAGATTATCGTCCTAACACTCGTCACTAAGTAGCGCCTTATCTGTTAGAATCTTTGATCCTTTAGGTCTTTTCTTTGCTTATCTGTCTGAGTAGTACATATGAGCCTAATATAGCAGGGACAAAGATTAGAAAACTACGATACAATAAGGTGAATGATCCTATATAATATACGTCTATTATGTTGGCCATTAAAGCACTGATGCTCAACTCTGCGATGCCACTACCGCCCGGACTTGGGGCAAAGTAAAGTATAAGACATAATACCGCTTGGATCGCTATGACAGTCCAAAAATCAGCGTCAATATGAAAAGCTAATAGCAAGACATAGGCGAGCAGATATTTATTGAAATACAGCACAACGGTGAGCAAAAAGCTATAAACCATGAGGTGTGGTTTTTTCTTGATAAGGCCAACATATTTTGTTTTATACTCATTAAGTTTTTGTGTGCCTGATTGTCCTAATTCATCAATTTTGGTGGACCAACGAGTGTTAAGCGTTCGAATAATTGTGACTATTCCTCTTAATATAATATCAAGCACTCTTGGGGCGAATAGGGCAATTCCAATGACTATGAGTAATGTGGTGAATACGCTGAATCCGAATTGGGTCAGGTACAATACCATACCATCTGGTAATTTATCATTCATAATAGCTAATGCAAATGCCCCAGAGAGGGGGAAAAAGATGATCGAAGAGATCCAATTGTAAAAACTGGTTCCTATAATATCCGACAATTGTACCCCGTTGCGATAGAAGATATACCACTGCGCTGGTCCACCACCACTTTGGGAAGGAGTTATAGCACCCATAAAAATATTGGCCAAGTTTGCTTTGATGCTAACCATCTGTGATATCCCCGGGACAAACTCACGCATGAAGATATGATTCCGAAGCCCTCCTAAGAAGATCTCATTGAATATAAACACTAAGCCCAGGCATAGATAAGTCCAATCAACGCTCTGCCAGACTTTTAATGTCTCTGCGGTACTGGTATATAAGAAAATGGCCGTAAATGTTATAATTGAGATGGCTGCAAAAATGACGACGCCTTGCTTTATTCTTTCGAGGTTGAACTGTGATATAAAGTCTCCATCTGCCTTCGGGCTATCGCTCATCTGAATTATTATCAAAGCACCAAATCTACAATTTGATTATTACTTCGTAAGCATTAAAAATACTTGATTGATATATGAACTAAGGATCTTAAAAGATCAACATATAGAGCACTTTACTCTTGATAATCTGTGCAAGTTATAACCAGAGGAGGTCGCTATAAATCACCATATTTGCTTGATGAGTACATTAGAATATGATGTGATTATCGTCGGCAGTGGATTCGGAGGTTCGATGAGTGCTAAGAAGTTAGTAGATGCCGGACTTAGAGTGGCAATAGTTGAGCGAGGCACATGGGTCACAAGGGGACCTCATAACTGGTCGGACACAGGTTCTATCGATCTTAGCCCGCAATATGATAAATCGTTGCCCTATGATGTGATTAAGGGCGGCAATAAGCCTCAGATGGGTGTATATGCAGCCGTTGGAGGTCCTTCATTATTTTATGGAGGAGTCTCTTTCAGATTTAGAGAAGAGGACTTTGAGCCTCCATCAGATATAGTAGGCGACTCTGGGGCAGAGTGGCCTATCAACTATGATACTTTGGAGCCTTACTATGGAGAAGCAGAGCAATTGCTCAATATAGCTGGTGATGACGGCGCAGATCCAACAGCACCTCGTAGGACGAGCCCATATCCTCAAGAGCCTGCTGAGTACGCACATATCAGTGGCAAAATTAAGCGCTCTGCCGAGGCACTGGGGTGTCATCCTTTTCATTTGCCTCTGGCGATCAATTACCAAGATCAGTCAAGATCAGTCTGTCAATTATGTACTACCTGTGACACATTCGCCTGTGCCATTGGAGCCAAGAACGACCTCGAAGTTATGATGCTCAATAGTATGAAAAATGGCCAAGTAGACATCATAGCCAATGCAGTTGTAAGTCAAATAGAGCAATCAAATGGTCAGTTTAGCGCAGTGAGATATTATGACAAGATAGATGGTCAGTTTAAACGTCTCCATGCCAAAACTTGTGTCCTCAGCGCAGGTGCTCTCGCCTCACCACACATTATCTTGAATAGTGGCCTCGAGCAGCTTAATCCTGCGGGCAAGTATGTGGGTAAATTTTTAATGAGACATGTCAATTCTATCGTATTTGGCATCTTTCCATCTCGACCGGACAAACAAAAGAGATTTCATAAGGAATTAGCCATTTTAGATTATTACTTCGGTCATGAGACGATTAGCTATCCTAAGACCAAAATCGGTAGCCTACAACAGGTGCCAACGCCTCCTTCGGGGTTGGTCCGCAATGAAGCTCCTAAGCCCCTCGGACCCATCGCTGCCAGTGGTGTCAATTTGCTCACTGGACTCTTAGCAATAGCCGAAGATCAACCTCAATATGAAAACAGTATTACTATAGACAAATCCAAAAAGCAAGAATATGATATGTACAAACCTATCGTATCTCATACTTATACTGATCGAGACCTACGAGCAGTCAAAGCACTGATCGGCAAGGCCAAGAAGATTATGAAAAAATCTGGTGCATTGATTAACTATGTTCATAATATCAGAACGTTCTCTCACAGTGCCGGGACTATCAGAATGGGGTACAATCCTGACACGTCTCCACTTGATTCTGATTGTAGATTCAGAGGGATCGATAACTTATATGTCGTGGATGCCTGTTTTATGCCAACCTCAGCTGCCGTCAATCCATCATTAACCATTAGTGCCAATGCCTTGCGAGTAGCAGAGATTATTGCTTCATCTCATAATTATGTATAACCATGCGGCCAGACAATAATAAATCCTTTTCACTATGTTTTTTAGGATGCGGTCATATTACTGGCGCTCATGCCAAATTGATCAAAACATTAGATGCCGATGTTACTTTATCATTTGCTAGTAGATCATCGCAGAAAGCCACAGAATATGTCGGTAAGTATGGAGGGCAAAGATCCTATGGTAGCTATCAAGAGGCGATCTCTTCTGATGCTGAGGACGTTATAATGATCAATACACCTCCAGACAGTCATTTTGAACTTACTCGGGCGGCACTTGAGGCTGGCAAGCATGTTATCGTTGAGAAACCACCTTTCCTAAGATCAGAGGATTTTAATGTCGTTGGCAAGCTGGCTGATCAAAAAGGTCTACAACTATTGGTAGCAGAAAATTACTACTATAAACCTCTCAGGTATAGACTCGAGGCATTGCTCCGAGAGCAAGTCATAGGAGAACCTTTATTCATGCAGATAAATTCGAGCAAGTTACAAGCATCAAAAAATGACTGGAGAGATAATAAGAGTATTGTTGGTTATGGCGCTTTGTATGAAGGAGGGATTCATTGGCTTAGTATTATCAATAATTTGGGATTTGAGGTAGAGAGATATTTTGGGCATAATCCGAGACCCTCCGCAGATTTAGAAAGGAGCATGCAGCTGACAGCAAGAACCAAAGAAGGCCTTGTGATTAACCTACTCTATAGTTGGGAGGTCGACACGATCTTTAAAGGATTGCGCAAATCTAAGATATACGGCACCAAAGGTTCTATCACCTTTGAGACGAACGGAGTCTTCATCATAGTCCGGGGTCGGAGGACTAAATTCTATGGGCCATCGATTTCAGATATACAAGGCTCCAAAGGTATGTTTAGAGACTTCTTTAAGTCTATCAGGACAAATTCTGAGGCCCAGTATACTTGGCAAAAGGCGCAAAAAGATCTGTATGCAATCGAGCAAACATATTTAAGTTCTGCAAGATGATTTAAATTTTATATCGCTACTTTTAGCGCTCATTTTTGGAAATAGATATATATGTTAGTTGCTATAATAGTAGGTCTACTGGTCGGTGTCCATAACGCCACATGGGGAATGTACAAGGATGCACCTCACGAAGGTTTTACCTGGTCAACGTATATGCGAAGTGTTGTAGCTGGATTAATCTATGGACCTTTGGTAGCACATTATTTTGAACTGGATATGACAGATCCAGCCTATATGTTTCTACTATTTGGAGCTACTTATAGTTTAGAGCGCATTACCATGGAGGTATATAAGACTTTCATCAGAGTCGAGGACCAGAGTAAATATTTTATCCCAATGCAACTCTCAGTATTTGGTAAGCCAGTAGAAAATTATGGGTTAAGGTTGTTTTTTGGATTGCTATACATTATAGCATTAGCGCTGATATCATATGGTATCTATTTACTCAATGCTAAGTATGAAAATGATGCTCTAACGATGGGAGCATTTTTATTGCTGCTTCCATGCTCTGTTTTTGGTTGGGTATCCGCATTTGGAGGAGCATGGAAAGATGCGCCGCTTGAGGGGTTCGAAACATTCAAATTTTTCAGATCTCCAGCAGTGGCCTATTTCTATGCCTTCGTAGCCAGCTTATTCACATCTAATCTCTTGATCATTACAATGTGTAGTATTGGATTTACGATAGCAAGTATCGAAACGTACAAGACATTTTTCTTTTTGGATAGACCACGTGGCAAGTTTCAAGGTAAACCTATTACCCATCCTGAGATGATAGAGTTCAGGAAAAAATTCGTTCCAGTTTACGTCTTGATTTGGGTATTTGTGATTTCATGCTTTGTATTAGGGATGATGGACAGACCTGATACCTTATTGCCTTTTTAGGAGACGGTAGAACCGTGTAACATTTCTATAAGATCATCAATCAGTCTATATAGTCTCTGATCATAGCAGATGCAGCTTACTACTTGTATTGAAAATTAACAAGGCTTTCAGCAAGTTTTCCGATGACGGTCTATACTATCTAAAATCATCTAGAGTTGCCCCTTGATGTGTCTCTATTTCAGATGAGTCACCAGCGAGATAAGTATCGAGATCGGTGATATCTTTAAACGAGATGTAGATCATCGGATAAAGCATAGATACGGTTATCACAACTCCAATTATGAGTGCTAAGAAACCCAATAACATGATGAATATTATGACTATATAATAAAAGAAAAACATGATCCAATGCTTATGGATGAAAAGGGCACTATAGCGTAAGGCATCCCAAGGTTCTAAACGGTATATACCAAGAATAGGGAGCGCAAAAGAAGTCAATAATCCGGCATAGATGAGTGGGATGATAAGGAGAAAGGTTGTAGACGTAATTGCATCGACTGGAAATTCATTTTGCAAAGTAAGAGGGTCACTGCTCAAAAGGAAATCTATATTGCTGATGCCTATCTGAAAGATAAGGGGCAATGCCAACAATAGACCAAGACCTATAATGATGAGATTGAGCGTAATTGCCTTAGAGACAAATTGAAAGCCAGAGAAGAAATCTTCAAACTTAAAATCATCTATGTCATAGTCAACTACCTTACAGGCTAAGTACGCCCCTAAAGTCAAGCAAGGTGATATAATCAGAGAGTTAATGATTGACCCAGCAAATGGTAAGATATTGCTCAGTACAGAGGCCATCATCAAGAGAAGGATCAATGCTACAAAACTCAAAGGCTTACGCTTCCAGAGGTTATAGCCATCATCAAGATACTGACCTAGATTAAAGGAGCTGTACTGTATCGCCTTGTCCAGGTGCTGTTTCGATTCTTCAGGGGATTTCATAGGTCGTATTGGATGATCTCCCGCTAAAATAGAAAAGGAATAAAGATTTTACGCTTTGGATAGTTGTCAAATTGTTTTTTATACCATCGATGATTGGCAATAGCTCGAGGCAGTAGATTAGCTAAAGTAAATATCGCAAAGCTCAATCCGGCCACAGACCATGTCAAGATCGCCCAGCCAGTCCATTGGATGACTTCTCCCAGATAATGTGGGTTGGTGACATAGTTGAAGAGTTTACCCTGTGGAATGCCATAGCCAGTAGGTTGCTCTTGTCGCAAATTGAGAATAATACTATCAGATTGATAATGAATGATAAAACCTGTGATAAAAAGCAACAAACCACTAATCGTAGCAGGTCGCAATAACCATGATGAATCATAGTGCTCCGATAAATGAAATAAATAGAGCCCATTGATAGTGCCATTGATCACATTAAAGACTACTGCTGACAATATTAAGCTCATTGGAAATGATTTGTTAGATCCTTTTATTCTTGCAGGAAATATGAATGTTCTATAGACATAATGAGCTTGCCAGAGCGATATAAAGAGTGTCGTCGTTGCATTTTTCTGATCACTAAGAACGAACCAAATTAAGATCGTCACGATGGCAGGTAGTTCCATCCAAAACCAGGCTAATCGATTATTCATAACAATACCCCAACCAGATCTGTGATGTCTACCGTATGGTGCTGATATAAACAATAAAATTAAAAAGATGAGAGGGGTTAGTGCAAAGATAGAGTACAACAATACCTGATAGAGATACTGCTCAGTCATTGTGGTACTTTTCTCCTCGCAAGATGGTCAAAGCCCGATATACTTGCTCTACTAATAGTAATCGTGCCATATCATGTGTTAAGGTCATCTTGGAGAGAGAGAGTACCGTATCTGCTCTGTCAAAGAGCTCTTGGGATACACCATAGGCTCCACCTATCAAAAATACGATAGATTGACTTTGATTCATATGCTGTTGCACCTTCTTGGCCAGTTCACGGGAGGTGACCATCTTTCCAGTCTCATCGAGCAAGATGAGATGATCTTTGGGCGCAACGTGTGAAAGGAATAAGTTCCCTTCCTTCTTTTTGAGTTCTATTGAGGTCTTATTATGTTTTATTTCTTTGAGGCAGATCACTTCAAATTTGCAGTAGTGCTTGAGACGCTTTTTAAATAGATCGATTAGTTTTTGATACTCTTGGTATTTACTCGCTCCGATCCATAGAAAAGTGATCTTCATTTCAAAGAAGTAAGCATGTTGCTGATGATCTAAGAAGTTTGCTTTTTGCGATGATTGTACTTCTTTTTGCCAGAGGAGCGGCGTTGATTGCCGCCACGTGACTTGTGTCCTCCACCACGATGCCCACGAGAGCGAGTGCTCCATTCTGGTCCATCTCCAAGGAATGCTGGCAAAGGAATCTTCATTACCTCCATTTCAATCAGTTCTTCAATCTTACGAAACTTGTACATATCATCCTGATTGATAAAAGTCAATGCCACTCCTGTGGTATCGGCTCTGGCGGTTCTGCCGATTCTATGGACGTAATCCTCTGCGTCATTAGGTACATCATAGTTAATCACCAAGTTAATGTCTTTGATATCGATGCCTCTACTGAGTACATCAGTAGCAACGACCACTCTCACTTTCTTGGATTTAAAAAGACGCAGGGCATTTTCTCGTTCTTTTTGATCTAGATCAGATGATACAGCCATAACTTCGTATCCGTTATTTTTAATCGCCCGTACTAATTCAGATACTTTCTTTTTGGTAGAGGTAAATATGATAATGCTCTTATAATTTGGTTTGTCTGCGATCAGTTGTTTTATAAGTGCTGCTTTCTGATTATCGTAGGTTAGATAGGCGCCTTGTAGAACACCCTCTGCAGGTTTAGATATGGCCAAACTGATTTCTTCATGATTATGGAGGATCGATTTGGATAGTTTTCTAATCTTAGGGGGCATCGTTGCGCTGAATAGTAGATTTTGTCGTTTGGGCGGTAGCTTGGCCACAATCTTCATAATATCATCATGAAATCCCATATCCAGCATTCGATCGGCTTCATCCAGAATGAGGTGCTCCAGTTTACTGAAGTCTACATAACCCATATTGAGATGAGATATCAATTTGCCTGGAGTCGCTACAATGATATCTGCTCCCTGTCGCAGGGCTCGTTTTTGCTCTGTAAAATCTTGGCCATCCCCTCCGCCATATACTGGGTAACTGGTGGCATTAACAAAGTATGAAAATGCCTGTATCTGCTGATCAATCTGCAGTACAAGCTCTCGTGTTGGAGCAATGACTAAAGTGTTAATGCTCGAAGAATCTTTTTTGGCCAGTTTATGTAAAATTGGCAATATGAAAGCGGCAGTTTTACCTGTGCCAGTCTGAGCACATGCCAATAGATCTTTCTTATTCAATATATGTGGGATCGCAGTCTCCTGAATTGGAGTCGCAGTCTCGAAGTTCATATAATCTAATCCTTCGAGGAGGCTGTCATCCAGCCCTAATTCTTTAAATGTCATATTATCTCAATATTGATTTCTTACAATTAGAAATCTGCTTAAAGATATCACATTATTTGAACACTGGATTCATATTGATAAAAGTGTAATGTATAATCGCCTGAAAGTGCATTTTTTTAGAGCTAATGTTGGAACTCATTTGGCTATTTAGTTATTAGAAGATATATTGATTGTTTGTAGTCTTTGCCATACCCGATATGATCAAAATAGTATTACTGATTTGCACGTCTATATTTTATATCTCTCTGTTAGGACAGAGCGATTTCAGTATGCTGCAACCTGTAGAGAATAATAAGTATAAAAAAGTCCTCAAACGAGCCCAAAAAGAAGGGAAGTTGGCTCTTTTCATTGGACATAGCCCCCAATCCAAAATTAATTCAACTTTTAATATCGCT
Source organism: uncultured Saprospiraceae bacterium (assembly GCA_964545645.1). GTDB lineage: Bacteria > Bacteroidota > Bacteroidia > Chitinophagales > Saprospiraceae > GYS-P2D. The sequence goes on along the minus strand of CAZJHC010000013.1, from coordinate 11,980 downwards.
GATGGCGCAGATCTATCAGAGATAAACAATAATTATGTCACAGCTATAGTCGATTGGAATAAACATACTCGCCATCAACTATTTGAAAAAGCCAGTATTCTGACCAATCCATACTATCTGGTCATACATCCAGATGATGTGATATTGCACACTGCTACGAGTATTAAAGGGTATGAGGAGTTACTTTCATTCGTAGGGCAAGGCGTTAGTAAGAATCATAAGTATGAAAACCTTTTGTCCTTGAGCAAGACTGGTAATGCAGAAGCCCAAAAGGAACTGGCCTTGATGTTGATAGCCAACGATGAAAAAGTGAAAGCGATTGATGTATTAGAGGATTGGCTACACGATAATGAGCCACTCCAAAAGGATGAAGACATTAAATTTTTGGCTGCTACACATCAAAAGTGCCTCTGTAGTAATAGAATGGATATAGCCATGCAACAATATGAAGATGAGATGGCTCGAGTGATAGGATTGCAGAACTATTTGAACATCCGACAGACCTTCATATTGAGTAATCTTAAGTCTGCCGGATTGATGGAACCTTTCTATGTATGGGAGAATTTTGATAATTCCTTAGGAACCCATGCAGATAGTCTATATCGATTATTTGCCATTGAGTATTTTCGATCTGTCTTGCCTGACAAACAGGTGATGCTGGATGAGATTTATAATTTTCTGTATTACTACCCAGACACACCATGGGAAAGCCAGAAAATTCTTTTCAACCTCGCTATAATCAGTACGGAGCATGAAGATGATTGGCTCTTACTGTTGGATCTCATTGAATATCAGATCCTTTCCGAACCTAACTATAGTAAGAAAGATTATAAGTCTTTTATACTCTTTAAGTTAGGCAATGTGGAACGTGCTATGGCTCTGATGTCAGAAGTAGAAGGGGAGGCCATACAAACAGATGCGGACTATCAGCCGCTGCTCTTCAAGCTGGTCAATAAGTAATTCAAGGATGAAGTATGTGGTGGCATATGTTAGAGCTGGTCTGCTGATGGTGCATACTGGTCTGCATATGGCTGGATTGTTTATACATTCCATCCTAAGTAGAGGAGATAAGGTCGCCTTGGGGTTTAAGTATCGCAGATTATGGGGGCGACGAGCGTATAAGCTATTAGGTATTAAGATCATCAATGAACCCTCGATATATCAAGGACCTCCTGCTTTGTTTATCAGCAATCACAGAACACTTACAGATCCAATCGTACAGGTGGCATTTATTGATAGCTATATCATTGCTAAGAGTGAGGTGGGACACATACCAGTTGTGGGCAAGGGAGCGGAGATGACAGGTATAATATTCGTCGATCGCACTAGTCTAAAAAGCAGGAATGGAGCACGGTTAAAGACTGAAGATCTGCTGATCTCAGGAAAAAGTGTATTGGTGTATCCTGAAGGAACCACTACGATCGAACGCAAGTCTGGACGATTCAAGATTGGTACTTTTAGAGTGGCTGCTGAGCACAACATACCTGTAGTGCCTATGGCCATCGAGTATAGGGACTCCAAGGACTATTGGTTAAATGATAGCCTAACTAAACAGATGATTGATCAAGTAGGCCCTCCTTCGAGTTATGTCAAGATCCGTATAGGTCCTCCACTACAAAGCGATGATGCCACAACCTTACTTAAGATGACACAGGAATGGATTGACAATTCATTAGCTGAGATGCAAGAGGGATGGAGTAGGGTATTTGTTTAAAACCGAGCGGTTTCTTACTCTCCCAAGAAATGCTTGTAAAATGCTCCTTTATAAGCCCTACCAATAGGAATGTCTACTTGGCCTAACTCTATGGTTGTACCCCGTACTTTAATTATTTGATGCGTATTCACAATATAAGATCTATGCACTCTATAGAAGTGATCTTCTAAGGTGTTCTCCCAATGCTTGAGCGTCTGAGAGCTAAGGTGTTTTTGTTGAAGGGTACAGACCTCTGTGTAGTCTGAGTCAGCTTTGATATATAGGATATCAGATATTGCAACCTTGATATGTTCATGCCCCGACTTGATATAGATGATATGATCCAATGGCTGATTAGGGTTGGAGCTTAATAGTTGATGTCTTTCTTGATCTATTTTATTTATGGCTTTTAAGAAACGTTCGAACGAAAACGGCTTGAGTAGATAATCCACCACGTCTAAGTCATAACTTTCCAATGCATAGTTATCATAGGCTGTTGTTAGTATTACATGAGGAGGGTGTCTCAATGTTTTAAGCATATTGATCCCAGATATTTTGGGCAGGTGAATATCCAAAAACATCAAATCTACCTGATGCTCATTAAGATAGGTCATGGCAGAAATTGGGTCTGCCATGGTTTGACTTAATACTAAAAATTCTACCTGCTTTATATAGTGCTGTAGAATGCGTTGTGCTGGAGCCTGGTCTTCTACTATGATGCAGTTCATGCCAGCTTCTTGTTAAGTTGTAACTTAAGGTCGACAGTATATGTATCATCCCTTTCTTCTAACGTGAGGTTGTATAGATTGGGATAAATATGGTTCAGACGTTTCTTCACATTTTGAAGCCCAATACCACTTGAGTTTAAGTCCACTGCCCGATTTTCTATAGCATGTGTATTGATGCAACTAAAATTTAATAGTCCATGCTCATTTACTTCTAAGTCAATATCTATATTGATACCTTCAGATTGTGCAGATTGAGCATGTTTGAATGCATTTTCTACAAATACGACTAAGATCAAAGGAGCTATCTGAAAGGAAGAATCCACTTCTTTAAAGTTATAAGTAACGGAGCCTCGCCCCTCTATTTGCATTTGGCTTAATCTTATGAAGCTTTCTAAGTGTTTCAACTCATTTTTGAGTGGGACATAGTCAGACTTGCACTCATACAGCATATATCGCAAAACGGCACTTAGCTCTAGTATGATCGATGGGGTTTGGGCCGATTGCTCCAAGGCATGAGAATAAAGATTGTTGAGGTTGTTAAAGAGGAAATGTGGATTAATTTGTGATTTAAGATATTGCAATTCGCTTTCTTTAACTAACTCTTTGAGATCATCAACTTCATTTTGCTTGTTAATTGCGTCCCAACCAAATTTAAAACCCACTAAAACTGCTATGACTGGTGTGACATCGATACTGGTTATAAAGATGCCAGAAAAAAACTGGCCCTTAGTATCAGGAAAATAGATTTGCTCAACGACACATTCCTCTATGAAGATTACGATTAGTATAATCAGGACGATACTGATAATAAAGGGGATATACTTTTTAGCATAATACAGTTTAGGTATTAAGATATATCCGATAATCAGGCTCCCAATAAGATAGTTGAGATAAGTGATAAATTCGAACCACGCAATCTGAGGGTGCCTCCGATCTATTGCAAAAAATAGAAATACGAGGACCCAAAGACCAAATTGGAACAGAACTTCCTTTGAGGATATAGACCTAAGTGTATGCATGTAGTTAAGGCCTAAGATATTCACTATTCTACAATGAGAATGACTACTAATCTGTGAACGACAAGATTCCCACCCTAAACGACATAAAAGATATGAACTATACCAATATATGCTGTTAGACATATTGGAGAGGTTATATACCGATTAATTTGGTTTGGATCGCTCAGAAAGTGATTGATTTGAATTCAATTTTAGCATTAATACCTTATGAAATTAACTACTGATTGTATCTATATTTTTCTCTTTTTTACATTTGGCCCACTCTTGTCTGCTCAATCAATTGATTTAACCTCTATTACTGGTAAGATTGTAGATGCAGTAAGTGCCGAGCCTGTACCATTTGCTTCGGTTATAATCAATAATTCCACGACCAATGAAACGGTCATAGGAACTACTACAGATTTTGATGGAGTATTTGAGCTTTCTGCTGATTGCGCAGATTGTTATTTAGAGATCAGCTTTATAGGATATACTACTCAGCGTATCGATGATGTCGATTGGACTCAAGATGTTATTGCATTAGGTGCTGTCAATATGGTTACGGATGCAAAAGTGCTCGAAGAAGTGGTTGTAAGAGCAGAAAAATCGACGACAGAGTTTAAATTGGACAAGCGAGTGTTCAATGTCGGTCAAGATTTGAGCAATTCTGGTGCAGGGGCCTTAGATGTGCTCAACAATGTACCATCCGTTAATGTCAATATAGAAGGCGAGGTCAGCCTAAGGGGGAGCACTGGAGTGCAAATATTAATCAATGGAAAACCATCAGTGATTGCGACCGAACAAGGCAATGCCCTAGGGACGATTACAGCAGACATGATTGACAAGATTGAGGTGATCACTAATCCTTCTGCTAAGTATGATGCTGAGGGAACATCGGGAATAATAAATATCGTAATCAAAAAAGAAGAGCGCAAAGGGTTAAACGGCTCAGTGACTCTAAATACCGGAACACCAGAAAATCACAGTTTTGGGCTCAGCTTAAATCGCAGAACCGAGAAGTTCAATTTGTTCAGCCAATTTGGCGTAGGTTACCGAGAAATGCCCAATGATAGAACCAATATCAATACCAATCTCTTAAGTGGGGTAACGATAGCATCAGAAGGAAGAGAGTTTCGTAATGAAACATTCTACAACTTTGTATTGGGCACGGACTATCATATTGATGATAATAATGTGATTACCTTATCCGGTAATCTGGCTTATGAGATTGAGGATCAGCCTTCCTTGACATCGTTCAGTCAAACGGACGCCTCAGATAATGTGATTAGCTCATGGGAGCGCACTGAGGTGACAGAAGCAACTAACCCTAAGTATCAGTATGAGTTACAATATAAGCGTGAGTTTACAGATGATGAGGATCATACCTTACTATTCAGCCTTATTGGTAACCTGTTTTCTAAGGATCAGTCCTCGACGTTTTTTGATAGAACGATAGAAGGAGAGGATGTCGATACAGATCAGAAAACGGCTACATCATTCTCTGAGGAACGCACCACATTTAAGTTAGACTATACCAAACCGATCAATAAATGGTGGACGCTCGAAACAGGAGCACAGTATATGTTCAACCATGTCAATAATGATTTTGAAGTTGCGGACTTAGTGGATAATATCTGGGAGGTAAGCGAGGGGTTAACTAATGTCTTTGATTATAACCAAAACGTATTAGCACTTTATGGAACTGCGGCTTTTGAAAAAAATGATTGGGGCATAAAGGTAGGGTTGAGAGCTGAGAATACGGAGCTGACTACCTTATTAGAAAATACACAGCAAGCTAACAGCCAAAATTTTACAGATCTCTTTCCAAGTATACACTCTTCTTATAAGTTTTCTGAAGGGTTCTCCATGCAAACAGGATATTCTCGCAGAATATTCAGGCCTCGTATGTGGAATTTGAATCCATTCTTTAATATTAGGAACAACTTTAACATCCGTCAAGGTAATCCGGACCTCTTGCCTGAGTACACAGATTCTTATGAGCTGACCAGTATCTTCATTACGGGTAAAACTTCCATGAATCTTGGTGTATTCTATAGATATACAACGGATGTCGTGGAACGAATAGTGACTTCTGAGGAAAACGTAAATACCAGCCAGCCATTTAATATTGGTACTAATAAAGCTATGGGAGTGGAGTTTAACGCCAAGTACACGCCTAATAAGAAACTTACATTGAATGCAGACTTCAACTATAATCGATTCAGAAGAGAAGGTGGGTTTGATGATTTTATGATTGACTTCACAGGCAATCAATGGACGAGCAAAATGGCCTTGAAGGTGAAATTACCATTTGATATAGACATCGAAGCTACCGGCAGGTACAGTTCCAGTGTAGAGACGGTTCAAGGCGAGGTGTCAGATTTGGCTTGGATGGATATGGGTCTACGTAAGAAAATTCTCAATGGTAGAGGAATCCTTAACATTGCGGTGAGAGACTTATTTAGATCAAGGATCAGAGAGAGCATTACGGATCAAACTGATTTCTATGCATTCAGCAGAGGATTACGAGGGAGGTTTGTCACCGTAGGATTTAGTTATGGTTTTGGTAAGGGAGAAGCCATGGAGTTCTCTGGTCGACGAAGGAGATAATTAGGATCTTATTTACATAGCTCAGAACTCTTTTGGATTCTGAGAGTTCTATTGGAGCAAAATGCCATAGAATGAAATTGTACGATCTATCCTATAAAAAGTCTAATGGGACTGAAATACAGCTGAGTGAATATACCGGCAGACCTCTGTTAATAGTCAATACGGCTACCCAATGCGCTTTTACGCCACAATTCGCCGGATTAGAAAAGCTACATCAGGAATATAGTGATGCTGGATTGGTCGTGATAGGATTTCCTTGTAATCAATTCTTGCAACAAGAGCCGCTGAGCAATGAAGAGATGGAAAGCTCTTGTCAGCTCAACTATGGAGTGACATTCCCACTTACTCAAAAAGTTAAGGTTAATGGTCAGGAGGCACACCCTATTTTTTCTTTTCTCAAGAGTCACTTAGGAGGTGGACTATTAGGGAGTGATGTTAAATGGAATTTCACCAAATTTTTAGTAGATGGCACGGGTAAACCTTACAAGAGATATCCACCAACTACCAAGCCTTCTAAGATTAGTAAGGATATAAAAAAATTGCTGAAAAAAACTTCTGCAAGGGTTTAATAAGTTTCCGTCATTGCATGACGATTAAGCTTTTAATCGATCGGCATATTTTTTTCTCACCTTGGATATCTTGGGGCTGATAACAACAGCGCAATATCCTTTCTGTGAATTTTGGGCGTAGTAGTTCTGATGATATCCTTCAGCAGTATAAAATTCTGGTAGAGGACTTAGTTCAGTAACGATAGGGTCATCCCAAAGTGTTGGGGCAACTTCAGCAATTGATTTTTGAGCTTGTGCTTTTTGGTCATCGTTATGGTAGTAAATCACGGACCGATATTGAGTCCCTTTATCATTTCCTTGTCGGTTGAGGGTTGTCGGATCATGGCATGTCCAAAATATTTCCAGTATATCTGCATAGCTTATTTTGGCTTCATCAAATGTGATTTGTACTACCTCAGCATGTCCTGATAATCCAGTACAGACCTCACGATAAGTTGGATTTTTTGTCTTCCCACCAGCATATCCTGACACGACATTTTCCACACCTTCAATCATAAGATATACAGCCTCTACACACCAAAAACATCCACCTCCTATTGTTGCTTTAGCCATATCATTTGTTTTATAACATTCTCAATATATAAAGTAACCATCTACACTATGTAAAGTTCTTAACAAAAATTTTATCATTTTCGACGATCGTCAAGGTGGATTTAAGGTGCTATATATCAATATCTAATACATATATAATAATATAATATGTATACTGTTTGTCAATTGTTTGTTTTGTTGGACGCTCATGCTTACAGATATACTACATATGAGTGTTATCTCGATTATCTTTAGACTCTGCAGGTAACCATATGTAGCACCTTCGCAGTCATTTCCAATTTTTGATTTCTTGATACATTTTTTGATCCAAAGAATAAAAGGTTAGAGTTAGTTGAGTCAAACTTTCTTTTAATCCGAAAAATTGAGTTGATTTTTCTTAATAAGGGTGAGTCTGATCATAATTTGATCAGGCTCTTTTTTGTTGAGCTCTATTTGGCAATTTATTCCTATTCTATATGTGATATTAGACTACTTTTGCGCCTTATAAAATTAAAGAATATGGCCAAGATTTTGATAAATGACGGTATACACGTGACAGGCGAAACAATGTTAAGATCGGCTGGACACGATGTGGTGACCGAGACCATCGCCCAGGGGGACTTAATGGCTCAATTGCCAGATTATGATGCAATATGCGTACGGAGTGCCACTAAAGTTAGGACAGACTTAATAGATGCTTGCCCCAATCTAAAGGCCATCTGTCGAGGAGGAGTGGGCTTAGATAACATAGATGTAGATCATGCCAAAAGCAAAGGAATAGCGGTTATCAATACCCCAGCAGCGTCATCCAGATCCGTAGCTGAGTTAGCCTTTGCTCATTTGTTTTCTGTGGCAAGATCGTTGTACAAGAGTAATAAGGCTATGCCAGCCAAAGGGAATACAGAATTTAAAGCATTGAAAAAGTCTTATTCCAAAGGTTTTGAATTATATGGCAGAACACTTGGAATTATTGGATTTGGTCGGATAGGGCAAGCTACGGCTGAGTTGGCCTTGAGTGTTGGAATGGAGGTGCTGGCTGTTGATCCATATATAGATGAGGCACAGTTAACCATAGGGGGCAAGACGTATAATGCTCAAGTCAGCCTTAAGACCGTGTCCATGAATGAGATGTTGAGCCAAGCTGATGTAATAACACTCCATATACCGTTCCTTGGCAAACCAGTTCTGACAGCTGAGGAGTTTGGTAAGATGAAAGATGGCGTCGTATTGATAAATGCCTCTCGAGGAGGTACCGTTGACGAAGATGCTATGCTTGATGCACTCAATAGCGGTAAAATTTCTGCCGCTGGAGTGGATGTTTTCATTGGAGAACCTACACCACGTCAGGACATATTGGATCATGATAGGATCTCATTAACACCACATACTGGAGCCTCGACTGTCGAAGCGCAAGAAAAGATTGGAATAGAATTGGCTGAAAAGCTAAATGCAGTTCTTGGGTAAGCTGTAGCTTAAGTCAGAACTAACTGTTTCCAGTGAGGAATAGCTTCTTGTGCTCCTATGCTCAAGGTCGATAATGCTGCGGCTTGATTCGCTATTTTTATACTCTGCTCGATGTCGTAAGAGTGACTAAGCGCAGCGGTAAGATATCCACAGAAGGTGTCTCCAGCCCCAGTAGTATCTATAGCTCGATCTATAGGGAAAGGATCAACATTGGATACATGATTATCGTGCAGATGGATAGCCCCTTTGGCGCCTCTGGTTAGTATAACATGTTGGCAAGACAATTGAGAGTGATAGGTCGCCAATTGATCAGTATCGATACTATCTATATCCATCAATTGCATCATCTCGGTTTCATTAACAATGAGCACTTCGACATGCTTCAATATATCTAGGTCCATCTTTTTAAATGGAGCAGGATTGTAGAAGACCCTCCTATTAAGTTGACCACAGGTTTTTATGATCTGTTCAATTGAGCTAATTGGAAGCTCATTTTGCAATAAGATTAGGTCACTTTGTACAATAAGCTCTTGCATTGGAGCTTTGCTAAGAGCTCCTTTATCAAAATTCGCTCCGGAGCTGACAGTAATGACATTTTCTCCATGTTGATCGACCTGTATAAATGCGATCCCAGTGGGCTCTACGGACCTTTGGACATAATCTATATTAATCTTTTCATTTTGGAGATGTGTAATTGTTTGGTCCCCAAAAGCATCTGTGCCGACCACTCCTATGAAAGTGACTGTAGCTCCAGCTCTTGCTGCAGCCACGGCTTGATTAGCTCCTTTACCGCCAAATTTTTGTGCAAAGCGACCGTCAATTACGGTTTCTCCAGGACTGGGGAATTCCTTGATCTGCATGATTAGATCTATGTTGGCACTGCCAATTACAAGTATCTTTTGGCCCTTGGAGATCATAATAACAATAGTTTAAGCACCTCCTCAACAAATACCTCTCGATCTGCCTGTAATATCACATGAGCGTTAGGCTGTTGACCCTTCAGATTATTGATGTCTACAATCAACATACCACGAGTATCGTCATCGTCATCACTCAATACTATATCACAGTAATATTCTCCAGATGCAGTAATGAAATCATCTCTTAGCAAGGCTGTCACTGCGCAGGCATCAGCAAGAGTACATTTGATATCTTGACCATGCTCTTCGAGCCATTTAAATCGTATATGTTGCATATCATAAAGAGCTTGCAATAATTCATGCTCTAATGACTTAAGCTGCTCTAATTCATCTAAGGTGAGATAGCCAGATCTTATGGTTATGTCCCAGCCTACTAATGTCTTGGGTATTGATGCCTGCAGACAATAGTTTGAGGCCTCGGGGTCTGCCCAAAAGTTATATTCGGATACTGGAGTAATATTGCCAGGCATTTGATAATTGCCCCCCATTATCCACAACTGACCGATTCGTTGAGTTAGGTCAGGATAGCGTTGTAGCATGAGAGCCAAGTTGGTCATTGGACCTATTGTTATGACTGTGAGGCTCTGATGATAGACTTCGATGGCCTTTTTTAAACCTTCGATGGCATCAATACTCGCAGGAGTACGACCTTGATTGTCGATGTCCAGATCGCCAAATCCATCACTGCCATGAATGAAGCCCGAAGACTTCAAGGGTCTAGTCAGTGGTCTATCTGCTCCTACATATACTGGGATGTCTTTATTGAGCTTCTCTAGAATGTACATGACATTCTGGGCTACCTGATGTACACCAGTATTGCCCCCTACACATGATATCCCTACCACTTCGATATTGGGGTGCTTGAGCAACATGATCAGAGCGATGGCATCATCTGTGCCTGCATCTGTATCAACAAATATGAGTCTTCTCTTCACTATAATTAATGATCACTGAACATTAAATATCTACAAAATTTGAAGCTATCTAAGTCTGATATCTGCTAATGACGTACTTTTATTGATAACATAGAGAATAGTATGTCAGAAAAAGCAGTACCAGTATTAGATCTGTCCAAGTATATCGATGGAAGTGATGCAGAGAAGTCTAAGTTCGTTGCGGATTTAGCCCATGCATTTCACGATATAGGATTTGTAGCCATCAAGAATCATGGTATAGAAATGTCTCTTATTGAAGACTTTTATGCTAACTCCAAGTCATTTTTTGCCCTGCCCAAACCTGATAAGGTTAAGTATGAAATCCCAGGTCTCGCAGGTCAGAGGGGATATACTTCCTTTGGAAAGGAACATGCAAAAGGATCCAAGGTGGCTGACCTTAAGGAGTTTTTTCAAATAGGTCAAGAAGTTTCCGATGATCACCCTAATAAAGAGAGATATCCTAACAATGTTAAGGTATCTGAAGTACCTAGGTTTCCTACATTGGGATTTCAGTTGTACAAAGCTTTTGAGCGGGTAGGTTCATCATTGCTAAAGGCTATTGCCGCACACTTAGAACTGCCCGAAGATTATTTTGATAAACAAGTACATGAAGGGTCAAGTATACTAAGAGCCATACATTATCCACCGATTACTGACGAGCCCAAATCGGCTATCAGGGCTGAGCAACATGAGGATATCAACCTGATAACCCTATTAGTAGGGGCAAGTGCTGGAGGCTTACAATTGCTCAATAAAGACGATCAGTGGCTTGATATAGAGCCAGAAGAAGATGAGATAGTTATCAATGTAGGCGATATGCTACAACGTTTGACCAATGATTATCTCAAGTCTACGACCCATAGAGTTGTTAATCCTCCAAGGGCTGAGTGGCATAAACCTCGACTTTCTATCCCATTTTTCTTACATCCAGTGCCGCATATGGATTTGACATGCTTGGATCGATGCGTTAGTGAGGATCAACCAGCCAGCTACGAACCGATTACTGCCGGAGAATACTTGGATGAGAGATTACGAGAGATAGGATTAAAAAAATAGACAGACAACGATTAAAAAAGCCCAATTTGATGATTCAAATTGGGCTTTTCTTATTCTTTTAAAATAAGTAATGGGACTCTATCCCAGTGCTTTGATATGTTTGTTAAGCTTGCTTTTAACGTTAGCCGCTTTGTTTTTATGCCAAAGATTCTTCTTAGCAAGCTTATCTATCATGCTTACTACTTTAGGGAAAAATTTTTGAGCTTCACTCTGATCTTCTATTTCTCTTAGTTTAGCAATCGCTGTACGAGCAGTTTTTTTATAGTATCTGTTAGCGATTCTCTTCTTAGCATCTTGACGAGCTCTCTTTTTTGCAGAAGCGTGGTTAGCCATATGTTATTTCTTATTACTTATTTTAAAAGAGGCGCAAAGGTATATTATTTCATGGAGTAAAAAAAGACTCTTATCTGTTTTTATCAAATTGCCTGTGGCTTAGTGTATTTGAGATCTTATCATACCTGAAATAAGCGTTGAGG
>CAZJHC010000012.1:0-23918 GCA_964545645.1 uncultured Saprospiraceae bacterium | reverse complement strand
GTATTAATGATACAATCATAACCATTAAGAAAAACCATCAACCTCAAGACGGCAAAGCACAGAAGATATCTTTATTCACATTTAACGGTCAGGGTATAAAAATGAGAAGATTCGATTGTTATGCTGACGAGGTGCAATTACTAGATCACCAGGAGTATAAGCCAAACTCTACAACTCCATTGTTAGATTGCTTAGGAACCTCGATAGGTATGTTGAAGGCAGCAGATAGTGCCCATGAAAAGGTCATGGTTACTATCATATCGGATGGAGTAGAGAATGGATCAACCAAATACTGCTTTGAGATGATTAAAGAGCTCATAGTTGCGATGAAATCCTCTGGTTGGATATTTAACTATATAGGTGCCCATGAGAAAGTAGCAGAATTTTGCAATACTCTTAATATCACCAATTTTTATCAACTCAACCTTAACAATACTAATTCGGTAGGAGCTCGCCATAGTCTTTCTCTTATTGCTCGCAAGAGCTATACCGAGCTTGCCGCAGGAATGATCTGTTCAGAGCACATAGCAGCATAAAAAAACGATTGAAGATTGGATGTGATGGCACAGTATATTAATCATTGGCCTGAGTTGAGTTAATGGAGTGTCTTTCTAATTTTACTCATGTAAATATTTAGAATGGCGAGCTATGAGTTGGATTTATCTTGTTGATCTTTTTGGAACCTTAGTTTTTGCGATATCGGGAGTCTTAACCGCATATCATAAGAAATTTGACCTTGTTGGTACACTGATTATTGGATTTGTCACGGCCGTTGGTGGTGGTACTTTGAGGGATATGATGATTGGTAGACTACCGGTAGGTTGGTTAGGTGATCGAAATTATTTATTCATGATACTCTCAGGGTATGTCTTAGCCTATTTGTGCAAACATCAATTGACTAAACTTAAGAGGACTATGCTGTTGTTTGATGCTATAGGAATCGGGCTCTTTACCATATTGGGTATACAGATATCCTTGCTCAAAGAACTGAGTATTGAGAATAGCCTGCTCATGGGGATTATTTCGGCCTGTTTTGGTGGTGTGATACGTGATGTATTAACCAATGAGGTCCCATTACTATTTAGAAAAGAAATCTATGCATCTGCTTGCTTTATCGGAGGTGGAGCATACTTAATATTGAATAAATTAGAGGTGTTAGAAGATGTCAATATCGCCATATCCATATTAATCGTAATAGTGATACGCTACTGCTCTATTCGTTATAATTGGACGCTAAATTTTAATAAATAAAAGAGTCTTTGTTAGAGTATAATGTGATAGAACGAGTCCTGATTACTCCATATCACTCATTCACATTGTGTTTATATTTACTCAGCTAATTGACTAAACGAAGTTTATTGATTTAATTATCGACACAAAATATTGATATGAAAAGCTTTCTGATACGGCTCATACTCATGATACTTCCACATACTGTTATTGGTCAGTACTTTGTCACGGATCACGTTATGGCGACTGATTCGACGACAGAAGTGTCTAAAGGCTATACTGTACAAGATATGGCTTGGATATCTGGCTATTGGGTTGGAGAGGGTCTTGGGGGTCAAGTAGAAGAGATTTGGAGTAAGCCTAAAAATGGGAAGATGGTCTGTGCCTTTAGGTTTGATATGGATGGAGCCCTGGTGTTTAGTGAGCATGTTATCATGACTGATAAGGAAGAAGGTATCAGTATGCTCGTCAAGCACTTTTCGTCAGATTTTAAGGCTTGGGAGAGCAAAGAAGAGTATGTCGAGTTTCCTATAATTAGCATAGATGGACACACTGCGTATTTTAATGGATGCACCTTTATTAGACATGGAAATCACCTCGATATCTACGTGCTAATCGGTCATGATGGCGTTAATAAGGAGGAGCGCTTTTCGTATGATTTAAAAACCTATTAACCAGCCCAGAACCAGATATGAGGTCTTACTGATTGGCTCTGTTATTTTGTTGTGCCTGTGAAGCAACTTCTTTGATGCGTTTTTGTCTCGTTACGGTTCGTTTGGCTATAAATATCCACTCTAACTGAGCCCGCTTGACATTTCTGGGAAAGTTATCCCAGTTAGCTTTAGATTGGTCGTATTGATCAAAAGCTTCTTGGAGGTCTATGGGTACTATAAGATTCTCAACTTCATCTAGAGCATTCCACGTGCCAGACTTCTTGGCCATGGCAATCATCTCATAGGCTACTGATGTCAACCTACCTGCAGCGTCCAGTTTGGCGATTTTTTCCTTGTTGATTCTACTCCAATTGCTTTTTGGGTTTCGAGCAGCAAAATATAGATAATAGCTCTCCGAGTTGCGATTGTTTTTTCTACTATCTATCCAACCATAACAAAGGGCAGTGTCAAGTGCTTCTCCGAAAGTTATTGTCGGTTTACCAGAATTGATCTTATAGAGGATAAGCCAAACTGACTGATGGGTTCTATGGTTGTTCTTTAGCCATGATTCCCAGTCGACTTGGGTAGCTGGATAAAAACATGGAAATCCTCTAAAACTTGGTTCAACACTTGGCATAGAACACTTAACTATTAAGCTCTGAGAGTGAAGTCAATGACCACACGACCACATTGTCGTTCTATGTCTGCCGAAGAAAAGAGGTAGTCTTTAGCCCCATCTTCTGCTAGCTTTATGAGAAGGTTGTCAGTGGTTGTGCTACCTATTTGTGTATATTTAGAAGAGATGACTTTACCTTGAGCGTTAACACATATCTTAACTACTACTCTCCCTTCCTTTTGTGACTTATCCATTATCGATGGCACTTTGATAACTTTTCTATTACTAATCTCTCCTGATATAGGCCCATTCATGCTCGAATGTTCTGGTACTTTTTCTGGCAGCTCTTGAGACTTGTTATTCTTGTTACTGTTTTTAGCTTGAGATAGTGATTTGTCAATGAGGTTTTTAAAGTAATCTACTTTTTCAGCTTTTTCTTTGGCTTCCTCTTCCTTTTGCCTCCGTTCTTCCTCTTGTTTTTTTCTTTCTGCTTCGACTCTGGCAGCTTCTATGGCGGCTCGATCTTCTATAAGTTTAGCTTTCTGTTTGGCCGCTGCTTCGCTTTTTTCCTTGACAACTTGTTCGGTCGTTGTCAAGGATGTATTGTCTTTCTTGGGAGTGGTGGGTTCTTTTTTGATTGGTTTTTCAGATTTCTTGGATATCGGTTTTGTTGGTTTCTGAATGTTGTCTTTAGGAGTAGGAGTAGGAGTAGGAGTAGGAGTAGGCACGAAGGCTACCTTATCTGTGGTGCTAAAGTCAACAACTATAGCATGTATCATTGGTTCTTGGACAGGGGGTGGCCAACTTCTAAAAGAGAGGAGCCATAAGAGCAAAAGAATATGGATGCCGATGCTATATAAGTACTTCTTCATTTTAAGCTTTGAGTTATTGATTTACAATTACTTATACTTAATCAATTTTCTTAATGCAATGATTATGCCGATTTGGCTTAATGACCTCGTGGGTCTCTCTTTTTTATAGACAAGCCGCAAAATCAATCAAAAGACCGTTATAAAGAATGAGTCAACTAACAAAACGAGCGCATGAAACCATGGATCCTTTTTTTACTGCTGGGGATATTAAGTTTGCCATTATTCGGACAAAAAGAAGTTTACTATAAAATAGGGCAGTCCAAAATCATCACTGAAGCTCTAGTCAAGGAGTACGATCAGCATCCCTATTATAGATTTAAATTAGTCTATCGTGATACTGTTATCTATAAATACCCAGATGAAGTAAGCGAGTATACTGATGGGAAGGATAAGTACTATGAGTCTCATGAGATTCTTGATGATGGTCAGCTCCGTAGAGTTTTCTTATTGAGAGAGTATCAAGAAGGGAATATCACACTGTACTCTTTTATAGATGAAAATTTTAAGAATCATATATTTCTTAAAAATGATGATGAACTAATGAGGTTGTCAGAAAAGGGTAGAGGAGGAAATCAATATCTCAGAGTACTGACTAGTCTGTTTGAAAAATGTAGGATAGAGAGAGAAGTCCGCAAGTATACAACCTACAATGTAGGTGCCATGAGGAGGTTTCTAAAGTCTTTGAACGATTGTCAAGTGCTCTATACTCCCATTCCTAAGCTCATAGTAAAAGTAGGTGTAGGCCCATTTAATCCTTCACCAACGTTCAGTTTAGAACGCCCTTTTGAGATACCACTTGGGCCACTTTTATCTGATAGAAGATGGAGTAATGAGATTTCCTATAACCTTGGTATCAGATACTTTACACCCATATCTAAAAGCGGAGTGGGGGTAGAATCAGGGATTACTATAGCCAAACATAGTTCTGATTATAGATTTAGTTTTGACAATACAACGCTCATATTAGATTACAATTCTTTTAGAGCTGAGGTTCCAGTGATGTTTAGTTTTAGTGTACCCAGAGATAGGTGGCAACCACTGTTTAAAATCGGTGGCGCTTTTGCCTATAGTTTTAATGATAGCCATCCTGTCACTGAGATCAAAGCAGATCCCATTGATGGGAGTATTACAAGAAATGAGTATACCATATCTTCTCCCAATATATCATTTGGAGTTGGTGTCGGGGGTGAACTGCGACATAAGTTAAGCGCTAATCTTGGGGCCCTTTTGGGCTTGGAGTACTTCTTGTTTTTAGAGAATGGCGATCAGCGATTGATTGATGCCAGCAGACTCGATATTAATATGGGCGTCACCTACGCCTTCTGATCATTTGGGATCGGTCAGAATAGTCTCTACACCATATCTGAAGGCTATATCCATAATCGCCACTACGAATTGATTAGGCACCTGAGGATCGGGACTTAGGGTCATGCTTACTGGTCGCCCTTTTTTGCCTAACTCTCTGATGGCTTTTTCTATTCTGAGTATGCTAACTTTTTCACCTCTGATCCAATAGCTACCATCTCTTTTGATAGATATATTGGTCGGTGGAGCTTTGAGCTCTGTAGACGACTTTGACTTACCGGGTAATTTGAGATTGAGCGCATTTGGAACCACCATAGAGGAGGTCAACATAAAGAATATCAACAATAAGAAAATAATATCTGTTAGTGACGACATGCTAAATTCTGCGCTTGCCTTTGTTTTTTTCTTTAATCCCATAACTTTTATTTGGGTTGAGTGGCGATAATGGCTCGCATTTTCAATTTGCTAGCTATCTCCATGAGGTCAGATACTTTTTTCCATGGCACCCCTACTTCTGAGACAATCGCAACAGTAGCATTTTTTTTGTTGGAGTCATCGGCGACGGCGCTTCTTATCAATCCTTCTATCTGTCCGAAGCTCGCTTTTTTACCATTAAACGTTACGGCGCCGTCCTTAGTCATCATGACTGTATAGTCTGTCGGCGCTACAGTCTTGCTGCTCGACTCAGGTAACTCTACACTTATTTGGATCATAGAGGATGTAAGCATGAAGAATATCAATAATAAGAAGATGATGTCGGTTAGAGACGACATACTGAATTCTGCACTGACTTTATTTCTTTTCTTCATGATAGATTGTTATACTGGATACTGCGGAATTATGCAGGCTCTTGTAGTAAGTCCATGAACTCTACCGTTGATGCTTCCATTTTAAAGATTACCTTCTCGACATTGGCTACTAATAAATTATAACCTACGAACGCCACAATTCCTACCATCAAACCAAATGCAGTTGTGATCAGTGCTTGATAGATTCCTCCTGCGAGCACATCCGGAGTCACATTTTGCTCTGACGCCATTGTATAGAACGCCTGGATCATACCTGTCACAGTTCCAAAAAAACCAATCATTGGTGCTGCTCCAGCGATACTGGCTAGGGTAGAGAGGTTCTTCTCTAATTTAAATACTTCGAGGTTGCCGACATTCTCTATGGCTGCATCAATGTCTCTTAGAGGCTTGCCGATGCGCATGAGTCCTTTTTCAACCATTCTTGATACTGGAGTTGATTTAGTCTTGCAGAGTGCCTTGGCACCTGCTATATTGCCAGCGGCGACAGAGGCCCTGATGTTGTTCATAAAGTTTTGATCAATGCGACCTGCCCTCTTGATCGTAATCCAACGCTCAAAGAAAATGGCCAGAGCAATCACTGACAGTACGAGCAGTATCGCAACAATAGCCATACCTAATGGACCTCCTTGAAAAATAATGTCTAATATTCCTTGAGAGGCTGATTCGGCTTCTGCTGCTGCTTTGCTTTGAAAAAGGATAATTCCTAACATTCTATTATTTGATTTTTGAATGATTGTTCTTTAACGCTATCAGATGTTCTGATTAGTACTTGAAACAACAAAATTATGAAAAATCATACATATTATATTAATTTATCATGTATTATATGCTGAATCTGTATGGGTTATTCGATATGGATTATGTCGGAGTAGATTTATTTTGACGACTGTCGATACTCTGTTTTTCGTAACATAGAGTCATAACGGATTCTATCTAAGCAAAGAATTTGAGGTATGATGAATGCAAAATCAGAGTGTATCTAAGCCAACATTGTTCGATTTTATTAGAGGATATTGAGTCTCTTTGGGTCTTTTTTGCTTTTCATAATCAAACTTAAGCCCAGACTAACTTCTTGTATGTTCATTTAATTTGATAACTCTGATAACAATTGAATTTAATAGTTGTTATACTTATAAGAAGAGTGTCCAGATGTCAGACAAAAAAATCAACCCAATAGATAAAGATAAAATAGCCCAGGATCCGCACCTACTGCCATATGCCCACACTATAGGTGGTGCTATAATCAAACCTATTGATAAAGGAAGGACCAAAGGAGTAGCGATGACTGCCATGTATGAGCAGACCTCTAACCAGCTACATCAGATTAAAGACCAAGTCGAGAAACTTTTATCTCAAGCACAAGATATACATGACAGGATCGATGTCTCAGAGAAGGTCTACCTAGCTGATTGTGCCTTTAAGCCAGTGATGGGACAGATCTATCACCTCTTCGAAAAGAAGGACGGGACGTGGATTTTATCTATGGTCTCTGAAAAGGAATGGGGAGATAATCCACCCTATTATTTCTTAGCAACTGCCAGATTGTTGCATGACCATACTTGGGAGATCTTGTCTGTTAATCCTGATAAGCCAGTGGTTGAGCTTTAATTTACTTCCCAGATAATCATTAATTCTTCTGCAAGTTCATAAAAATCCTCTCCATTGCAATCTGTAAATCCTGCGATACCACCAAGAAAGCAAACTGAGTTGCAGTCAGAATCCCATATTTGAGTACCCCCATCGCTGATACATTGACCATCAGAGAATGCATAAACCTGTTGATCACTATATAGATAGGATATAATTGACGCACCAATACAGTCAGATTGGCTTGTCTTGAATGAAGTTACTTTTTCTTCAATACAATCGGAGGTCTCCTGTTCTGTTGATGAACAAGAAACTATTAAATGTATCATACATACCAAGATCAATAGCCTCATCATATACATTATTTGTCTCTATAACGTCCAGAACTCATCTCTTGCTTATGCGGATATAGACTATCTTTACATAATCTAATAAAGGGGCGCCCCTATAGAGGATATCCTCTTGGGGCGCTCTGTGCTTAATTTAGCAACATCCGATTCCGCAACAACCTCCGGTCATTACAGATGCAAGACTTGCAAATAATAAACTGATCATAACTGATACATTTAATAAGTGAATAAATAAAATAAGTCCTCCGTCGACACGAGGATTACTTACTAAATATCTCACTGAACATTGGGCCGAGACTTTGCTTGACCATGTCTTCAAGTTGACCAGTTTTCATTAATGTAAAACAGCAGGTAGAATTATTTTCTCCTTGACCTGTACTACAAGATATTAGGGCGAATTTGTCGCCTGCATGTAAACCAAATTTTTTGCGGACATCCTTAGGAATCACCAGTTGACCTCGATCATCAAAGCTCACGATTGCCTCCACATTACAACATCCAATATTTACCTTGCTTTCTGACATATTACTTAATTCCCTTTGCTATGAAAATACCTATTTCTGCCTTGGTATCACTACAACCGCTATCAGCACAGCAGGTAGCACCAACACAATTGATTAGTACTTTTTGCAACCCAGCTATAGACATCCATTGCTCAATATCTGAGCGCTCAAATCCCTTCCAACGATCATGTTGTTCAGTGATCAGAAAGTCGTAATCGTGCCTATCTAAATCGGTGAAGATGAGGGTGCCTCCTGGTTTTAATATTCGAACCATCTCTGTGATGGCCTGCTTAGGACGCTCCACGTGATGGAGATACATATTGGCCATGACAATATCCATGTGACCAGTAGGACAATCGAGATTTTCTGATGTACTTTCAATGGCATTAACATTATCACCAAATTTGGTCTTGATCACTTGCAACATATTTGGAGATTGATCGAATGCATATAGATGGACCGCTTCGTCTATGAGGGGCTCCAACAAATAGCCTGCACCACTCCCAATATCGGCGATATGCATGCCATTGGTGACTTTGATGTCCTTGTATATTGTATCTCTTGGCCGATCTCCAAAAAATGAGTTGCCCATACTGTCCCAATCTTGGGATACTTCTTCAAAATATGGTTTGGATTTTAGTGCTTCCATAAAATTACATTTATGCAAAAATAGACTAAAATTCTGAATATTCAGAAAAATCAGATAAAAATACAATCTTGTTTAAATAACAAGTCGGTTTGAATTTCATCACCAAAAGGGAATTCATGACTCCCAAATTCGACAAAGCCCATCTTTCTATAGAAACCGATGCTTGCCACATTCTGATCCCAAACACCCAGCCAGATTATAGGGCATTTTAATTGATGAGCTTGTTGTTGGGAGAATTTGATCATCGCTTTACCGTAGCCGCTTCCGATGTACTCTTGGTATAGGTAGATTCTCTGAATCTCCAAAGCATCTGGATGGATCATTTCGGTTTGAGCAGAGCCTACATTAAGTTTGAGATATCCAATTATTTCAGATTTGACCATAATCAGATAGAAGAACGAATCGTGATTATTAAGCTCTTTAGACAATTGTGATTTGTTAAAGGCGCCTTTGATATAATCTTCCATATTTCGAATAGTGTTCATTGATCCAAATGCGCTTTTAAAGCTATCTCTTGCGACTTTCATTAGGGAGTCTATTTGATCAATGTTTATATGTTTGATTGTAATAGGAGGGTTTTTCATCTATTCGGACATTTTTATTATGCAGATTTACCCATTTTCTTCAAGATCATCTGGATAGTCAAAAACAAATTATATATAACCGTAGTTTTATAATCTATGATAGGATGGAGATTTTCAGACTATGAGCCAGGAGACTTAGCGGGAGACCCCTTTGAACGCCTTCTAAAGATGTTTCAAGATCTCTTAGTTTACACGTCGGGTGATGTATCCGAGGCCCTATCGTGGCTTACAGAGTTGGACAAGCACTACGAGCTGACTGACGAGGATTATGGTATGGCAGATTTTATACAGGACCTAATTGACAAGGGTTATATAAGTAACAAGCAAGATGGTTCAGGCCTCTTTAGCCCTACGGCCAAGATGGAAATTGAATTACGTCGCAAGGCACTTGACGACATCTTCGATCAGTTGAAAAAATCTAAGAGAGGTAATCATATCACCAAGCATAGTGGGAGAGGAGATGAGTATACGTCTGAAATGAGACCTTTTCAGTTTGGAGACAACCTGGATAAGATAGCAGTGTCTGAGTCACTCAAAAATGCTCAAATAAATCATGGTCTTGACGAGTTTAAATTAACTCAGTCCGACCTTGAAGTACATGAGACTTTCTATAAAAGTCAGATGAGTACCGTCCTGATGATAGATATATCACATTCTATGATCTTGTATGGCGAAGACCGAATCACTCCAGCCAAAAAGGTGGCCATGGCTCTCGCTGAGTTGATACAGACTCGTTACCCTAAGGATACACTTGATGTCATCGTTTTTGGCAATGACTCATGGAAAATAGAAATCAAAGACCTGCCATATCTTGAAGTAGGACCTTATCATACCAATACTGTCGCAGGGCTGGAGCTTGCCATGGATATCTTAAGACGTCGCAAGAACCCTAACAAGCAAATCATGATGATCACGGATGGCAAGCCTACCTGCATCAAAAAAGGCAAGAAATACTATAAAAATGCCTTTGGCCTTGATCGTAAGATCCTCAATAGAACACTAGGGTTGGCAGTCAAGTGTCGCAAATTACAGATACCTATTACTACATTCATGATTGCTAGTGATCCATACCTACGTAACTTTGTAGACCAGTTTACTCAAGCCAATCAAGGCAAAGCCTTTTACAGCGGCCTCAAAGGACTTGGCGAATTCATCTTCATGGATTATAAGGATAACAAGAAGAAAAGAAGGTGATGGAATGTTATCAAGAAAGTTATTTTAATAAGTAAGTAAAATCAATACGTGGATATAAATAAGATCAAGAATTTAGGGCATCTTAAGAAAGCAGGATACACACCCAAGAGTATCAAGCAAGAGTTGCGAGACAATCTCATCGTTAAACTTAAGAATAAAGAACGAGTATTTGAAGGGATCATAGGGTTTGAGGATACGGTACTTCCTGATATACAACGAGCGATTCTTTCTAAGCACAATATATTGTTGTTAGGCCTGAGAGGACAAGCTAAGACACGTATCGCTAGACTGATGACAGAGTTGTTGGATGACTATATACCTATCGTCGAGGGTAGTGAGATCAATGATGACCCTATGATGCCCCTATCACGATTTGGTATAGATATGGTTGCGGAGCACGGTGATAAGACCCCTATATCTTGGATACACAAGACTGATAGATTCGTAGAGAAGTTGGCCACTCCCGATGTGAGCGTCGCAGATCTGATCGGCGATGTGGATCCAATTAAGGCTGCAGCACTTAAGTTGCCGTATTCTGATGAGCGAGCGATACATTTTGGCTTAGTGCCGAGATCTCATAGATCTATATTCGTTCTTAATGAACTGCCAGATCTTCAGGCACGCATTCAAGTATCTCTATTTAATATATTGCAGGAAGGGGATCTACAGATTAGAGGGTTTAAGTTGAGGTTCCCATTGGATATTCAGTTTGTGTTCACAGCTAATCCTGAAGATTATACCAATAGAGGAAGTATCGTTACTCCGCTCAAGGATAGAATAGAAAGTCAGATCTTAACGCATTATCCTAAAACTATCGACGTAGCACGTGCGATAACTGATCAAGAAGCTTTAATTGAAGGAGATCAACAAGATAGAGTACATGTAGTCAATGATCTAAGAACCCTGCTCGAATTGATCTCATTTAACGCCAGAGAGAGTGAGTATATCGATGAAAAGTCTGGAGTGTCAGCTCGGATGAGTATATCAGCATTAGAAAATCTAATCAGCGCAGCGGAACGACGAGCCTTGATCAATGGGGATAAAAGAACCTCTGTAAGGATTACCGACTTTTGGGGTGTTATACCGAGTATTACTGGCAAGGTAGAACTGGTGTATGAAGGAGAGCAAGAAGGCCCTTATGGTGTGGCACTTCAACTTATTAATAGTTCCGTCAAAGAAACTTTTTTGGAGACCTTTATCGATCCAGATAAAGCGGCTAAAACCGAGAAGAAAGACCCCTATAGACCTATTAAAAATTGGTTTGCTGATGGTAATAAGTTAGAGTTGCTTAATGATGATAGTGAGGAGAGCTTCAGAGCTAAATTGGATCAAATTGATGGTCTCAAGTCTCTGGCACTATCTTTCACTTCTGATACTGATGAAGCCTATTATCTCATGGAACTTATATTACATGGTTTGGCCTCTTGCGAAGCAATTGGTAAGGATATTATTGATACCCAGATGAATTTTAGCGATCCATTGGCAGGTATTTTTGATGACCTGGGTGGAGATGAGTAATTGCAATAGTTATGAAATTTGTCGCCAAGTTTCATGGAACTGCGGTATATGAATCATCATTCTTAGGATATGGATATAATAGCGCAGGGCTCTGTTTGCCAGGTATTGGCATATTCATAGGCAAGGATACATATTCCCTTGATCTGGATGTGATCAGACATGAGTATGGGCACATCTTGCAGGCTCAGATGATAGGATATATACCTTTTTATCTTTTAGTTGGCATCCCGAGTTTGTTGAGTGCATGGACTCACGGATATGGCAAGGGACATCAGCAATACTGGACTGAAGGGTGGTGTAATTCTTTGGCTAAAGAGTATTTCTCTGAAGCGCCATGGCCTGATGTGAGATTTCCGGTAAGGGCATTGACTCCTAATAGATTGAAGTGGTTCAGAAGAGTCATTGATAATAGCGGTTGATCTAACGTATATTCGCACTCTGTAATCAACTAATTTAAAACAAACGTATGTTTAAGGTTCCTTTCTTACTCATGTCTGTCGGCATTCTCTTAGTATGCTCATGTCAAAATACTCAACAAGAATCTATGACCAATAAAATAGAAGGTTTGCAAACGCCAGTAGCGGCTCAGAAAGACTCCGTGATTGTCACGCATGGACATGAGCGGGTAGATCCTTACTTCTGGATGAGACTGACGGACGATCAAAAAAATGCAGAAACTCCTGATGAACACACTCAAGAAGTGTTGGACTATCTCAAAGCCGAGAATGACTATTCTGATCAAATAATGGCTCATACTGAGGATTTTCAGGAGCAGTTATATGAAGAAATTGTAGGTAGAATTAAGCAGACTGATGAATCTGTGCCTTATTTTAAAAATGGGTACTGGTACTATGTACGGTATGAAGAAGGAAAAGAGTACCCTATACATTGTAGAAAAAAAGAAACTCTCGATGCCGATGAGCAAATTATCCTTGATGCCAATGAAAGAGCTCAAGGACATGACTATTATAGTGCTGCAGGACTTTCTGTTAGTCCGGATAATAAGATCTTAGCCTTTGCAGAGGATGTCTTGAGTCGTAGGATTTATACCTATAGATTCAAAAATCTTGAGACCGGGGAGATATATGGTGATCAGTTGACCAATCTCAACCCTGGAGGGGCTTGGGCTAATGACAATAAGACATTCTTTTATACAAGTAAAAATGAAGTCTCGCTCTTATCAGAGAAAATATGGAGACATACTTTAAATAGCTCAACAGAAGATGATGTATTAGTCTATCACGAAAAAGACCCGTCCTATTACATCGGAGTATATAAGTCAAAATCTGACGATTATATCATTATATACAATAGCAGTACTCTGGTCAGCGATTATCATATCCTCAAGGCGAGTAATCCATTGGGCTCATTTGAGCAGTTTACTCCTCGAGGGACTAAGCATGAGTATAGTATAGAGCACTTCCAAGACAAGTTTTATATTGTTACTAATAGGGATGCGGTTAATTTTAGATTGATGGAAACTCCTATTGATGCAACCGATGAATCCAACTGGACTGAGGTTATAGCACATCGTGATGATGTATTGCTCAATAGTATAGATGTTTTTAAAGATTGGATGGTGCTAAGCGAAAGGAGTAAAGCCCTGACACATTTGCGTGTGATCAATCAAAAGACTAAGACTGAACACTATTTGGATTTTGGAGAACCAGCATATGTTGTGTATAGCAGTGTCAATACTGAGTTTGATACAGACATCTTGCGATTTGGGTATTCGAGTATGACAACCCCTAATAGTACGATTGATTACAATATGTCTACTAAGGAGAAAGACCTAAAGAAGCAACAGGAAGTCGTTGGTGGTCATGAACCATCTGATTATATAACAGAGAGACTATTCGCCGAGGTGAGAGATGGCGTAAAAGTGCCTATATCACTGGTTTATAAGAAGGGGATGAAGAAAGGATCTGCGACACCGATGGTTTTATATTCATATGGCAGTTACGGAAGCACTATAGATCCATGGTTTAGTTCTGTGAGATTAAGCTTGCTGGACAGAGGTTTTATTTGGGCCATAGCACATATCAGAGGTGGCCAGTCGATGGGTCGACAGTGGTATGAGGATGGCAAGATGTTTAAAAAGAAGAACACATTCAATGATTATGTGGATTGTGCCAAGTTTTTAATTAATGAGAACTATACCTCTGCTGATCATTTATATGGCCAAGGGGGTAGCGCAGGTGGATTATTGATGGGAGCTATTGTCAATCAAGCACCAGAGCTATTCAACGGTATCATTGCTGCTGTACCATTCGTTGATGTCGTATCGACCATGCTGGATGAGACGATACCACTCACGACTAATGAGTTTGACGAGTGGGGAAATCCTAAGAATAAAGACTCCTATGATTACATGTTATCCTATAGTCCGTATGATCAAGTAACGGAGCAAGATTATCCCAATATGTTGGTTACTACTGGGCTTTTTGATAGCCAGGTGCAGTACTGGGAACCAGCCAAGTGGGTTGCTAAACTCAGGGATAAGAAGACAGATGATAACATCCTTATGATGCATACTAATATGGAAGCCGGTCATGGAGGTGCATCCGGGCGATTTAAACGGTACAAAGAGACTGCACTTGAGTATGCTTTCTTCCTGGATTTAGAAGGCATAGGCCCCGAGGAGCTGATGGATTGATTTTTACAAAGCTTTGAGAACAGATAGCGTGTTTATAGTGTAGATATCATTACTAATACCCAGTAGTAGAGTCAAAATTATACTTAGGGACGTTGACGGATGATCAGATAGGTATATTACCATAGGTTACAATGTAATTTTTGACAACCTAAGTGATGGTAGGGTCAATGAAGGGATAGATCTATGAAATAATATCATCCAGAATGATCAGTTCATAGGTAGTTTCTGGATGGCTTGGTTGTACCTGTCATGGATCATTGATTTACAGGTCTACTAATCTTTGAGTGGACATTTATTTCATCATTCAGATAAATTGATCCAGTGCTCATTGGTACTGCATGAACTCCAAATACCACTCCTCCTCGTGGTCCTCGACGATACTTATTAAGAGTCCTTAGAGGTTCTGATTTAGGATGTTTTCGCTTGGTCTGATGATCTATGGTTGTCAGGACACATCGCTCGCATTGTTGTATCACCCTTAACTTTATATTTCCAACTTGAATAATATCCCAGTGATCTTCATCGTAGGCCTCGACACCTGAGATGATGATATTAGGCCTAAATCGGTCCATAGTAAGGGGATCCGCAAGTCGATTATTAAGATCATCTAAAGACCCTTTTGAAAGGATCAGAATCGGGGCTTGATCACCAAACCCTACCTTATCTCCTGACTGCCCTCCATGTTTGTTCAGTACGGGCCTCTCACGGTCTTCAGCCACATGTATGAGCTTACATGACTGACCTAAGTAGTTGCTGAACCAATCGTTTAATTCAGTTGAGACCTCATATCCATGAGCATCATAACTAAATATTTGTAATGCATTATAATTCCTGTGATTATAAGGTGGTAGCACTATCTGCACATCTTCATAACTAAAAGACACCTTGCCGTTAGATATCTGACATGTTATATCCAGTAGTTTAGGATGGGTTCGAGAGGTGATAACCTGCCCATCTGTCGCAAACAAAGCCCACTGTCGATCATGCCTAAGACCATAAGATAATATATCGCACTGGTCTACATTGATATGACTAGTTGATTTAATGGGATGTAGTCTAAGCTCCTCTATCTTCATGCTCTACCTCAATCTGTATCTCAGTTGCTAAGACAATATCCCTAAGGCTTTATTTTTCTTTGCATAATACAATAAGAACACAGCAAGCAAGATAACTATGATTGGCATGATTGCATAACTGATACCGAGTTTCTCGATATAATCCGAAGCAATCAGACTATAACCATGCAAGATAATCACAGTGATGAGTGATATAAGAAAGGCGCCATCGCTCCAAGCTTTTTTCATCAATAGACCTATACTGCCTATCAACCCTGATAATACAGCTATTGCAAAGACGACATAGAGCCAATCACCTTGTGAATCATACATCCCTCTCATCACTTCTGGTAGTGCCTCTCGGGTTTCGGGTTTGGTATAATAGCCATACTCTACGAACCATTGAAAACATCCCATGGCATTCCATATCAAGGCTATAATCGAAATGATCCAAAAAGAAAGAGGTGTTTTAGTTGAGTCAATCATAATATTGAGTTGAATGAATCATGATTTTAAGAAAAAAATCGCAGAACTCAAGATTTTATCTATTGAGATCAACCATATATCCTTCATGATAGCGCATCTTTGCAGTTTTATTGGATAAATAGCTTCAGATTTTGCTTACTGCCACTAACATATTTTTACAATTTGGTGATCGAGTTTTACTCAATTACGTCAATTTAGTAGTCAAATTAAGAGACAAGGTCGGACTCGTCGGGAGAAATGGAGCAGGCAAATCGACTTTGCTAAAAATCTTGGCGAAAGAAATTACTCCAGATGATGGTACCATAACCATGCCTGGAGGTGCTACGTTGGCTTTTCTACATCAGGAGATAGAGATAGAACAAACTAAGTCAGTTATTGATGAGGCCATGACAGCCTTTGAGGCATTAAAAGAACTCAATGAAGCCATCGATAAAATGAATCTGGAGATCGCTAATCGCACGGATTATGAGTCAGAGGGCTATATGTCTCTATTGGAGAAGTTTTCTGAGTACAATGAGCGATTTTCCCTACTCGGTGGAGATTCCTCCGAGGGTGATGCAGTAAAGGTGTTGAAAGGTCTTGGATTTAAGGATAGCGACTTGCATAGAAAGATAGCCGAGTTCAGTGGTGGTTGGCAGATGCGTGTTGTCCTCGCCAAGATGCTCTTAAAAAAGCCTGACTATCTATTATTGGATGAACCTACTAATCATCTAGATATCGAATCTATTATATGGTTAGAGAGATTCTTAAAGTCGTACCATGGGGCTGTAATTATCATCTCGCATGATCAGCAGTTCTTGGATAATTGTACTAATCGGACTGTAGAGATCGAGTTAGGAAGAATACAAGATTATAAAGCTCCGTACTCTAAGTATCTCGAATTGCGCAAGGACATTAAAGAAAAGAATCAAGCAGCATTTGAGAATCAGCAAAAGCAGATTGCTCAAAAAGAAAAAACCATCAATAGGTTTATGGCTAAGGCCACAAAGACTAAGATGGCTCAATCCATGAAGAAGCAACTCGAAAAAATCGAGCGGATAGAAATAGACAATGAAGATGTCCATACGATGAATCTTCAGTTTGCTCCAGCACCCCGCAGTGGCCAAGTAGCCGTGCAGACTAAAGGGCTCAAAAAAAGCTACGGAGAGTTACAAGTGCTCGACAACATAAACTTTAAAATCGAGAGGGGAGAGCGTATCGCTTTTGTAGGCCAAAATGGCCAAGGAAAAACAACTCTAGCTAAGATATTAGTCAACAAATTGGACTATAATACTGGAGA
This sequence comes from uncultured Saprospiraceae bacterium, assembly GCA_964545645.1. Classification (GTDB taxonomy): domain Bacteria; phylum Bacteroidota; class Bacteroidia; order Chitinophagales; family Saprospiraceae; genus GYS-P2D. The sequence continues at coordinate 6,572 of CAZJHC010000012.1, read as the reverse complement.
TGTGGATCTGGGCCATAATGTATCCGTTGGGTATTATGCACAGAACCAGGCGGAAACCTTGAATGGAAAGATTACGCTCCTTGAGACTATGGAAAACCATAGCCCACCAGAAATGCGCACCAAGCTAAGGAAGATACTGGGAGCATTTATGTTTAGCGGTGAAGATGCCGAGAAAAAAGTATCAGTGCTAAGTGGGGGAGAGCGAGCAAGATTAGCGCTGGCGTGCATGCTTTTGCGACCTTTCAATTTATTAGTATTAGATGAGCCTACCAATCATCTTGATATTTTATCAAAAAAAGTCCTTAAGGATGCGATTCTTAAGTATGACGGAACATTGATTATCGTATCTCACGACAGACAGTTCTTAGGAGGATTGACTGAGAAGACCTTAGAGTTTAGAGATAAGCAAACATTTGAATATCTCGGGGACGTCAACTACTTCTTGAATAAGAGGGAATTAGATACCATGCGGCAGGTAGAACTACATAAAACCAAGGTAGTCCAAGAAAAATCTATAGAAGCTCAGAAGTTATCGAATCATGAACTTGAAAAAATCAAGAAGCTCGAAAGACAATCCCAAAACATTGAGCGAAAAATCGAGGCTATAGAAAAAGAAATTTCAGAAATCGAGCAAGCTATGGGTGTCGATGGATTTTATCAGTCCTCCCAATCTAAAGAGGTGCTCAATAAATATAATGATAGGAAATCTTCTTTGGATACCCTCATGGCTAGTTGGGAGGAAATACAGGAAGCCATGGAATAAAAAAAAGGCTAAATCGCAAGATTTAACCTTCATAATAGTTTTTTCATATCCCCTTAAGGAGGAATAGATAAAATTAATTCTTTCGTTTCTTTTTTGGTCCTATAATGACGATCATCCTCCTTCCTTCAAGTTTTGGAAGGTTTTCAGCACTTCCTACTTCGCTCAATTCTTGGATAAATCTCAATAGCAAAAGCTCACCTCTTTCTTTGAAGACGATTGACCTACCACGGAAATGTACGTATGCTTTGACTTTAGCACCTTCTTCAAGAAATTTCAGAGCATGTTTTAGTTTAAAATTAAAATCATGATCATCGGTATTTGGACCAAATCGGATTTCTTTGACTACAGTTTTAGCCGTCTTTGCTTTAAGTTCTTTTTGTTTTTTCTTACGATTGTATAAGAACTTGTTGTAGTCTATAATCTTACAAACTGGAGGATCAGCATTAGGACTTATCTCTACTAAATCGAGCTCAACGGCTTCTGCCCATCTTAGCGCTTGTTTAGTATTGTAGATGTCGGTAGTGACGTTTTCTCCTGTGGCTGAGCTGATGTCATCCAGATTATCACCCACTAATCTTATCCTGGGTGCTTTTATTCTGAAGTTGATATTAAATTCAGGCTCGATTTTGCGCCTTGGAGCTACTTTTCTTCTTCTTCTCAAATGAATTAATTTGTTAACAATGTTATATAGTACTACGTAAAACTAATTAAAGATAGTTCCACAGGTATGTTTCTCAATTAAAAAACTCCTCAGTAATCTTAAGAATTAATGGTTTCAGATTCTTTTTCTTGGTTCACTGGAGTGATTTTGAGTTTTTCCTCACCTTTTAAGTAACTAATTTTAAACTCTATGCCTCTTTTTGATCCTGATGCCAGTATTTGCTCTGCCAGCGGATCTTCTACATATCTCTGTATCGCTCTATGTAGGGGCCTTGCTCCATACTTTGGATCATATCCTTTTTGAGACAAGAATACTTTCGCCGCTTTATTTAGTTTAATGGTATAGCCCATTTTAACCACTCTCTTTTTAAGGGAGTCCAAAGCCAAGTCTACGATTTTCAAGATATCCTCTTCGCTGAGAGAATTAAATATGACAGTGTCATCTATTCTATTGAGAAATTCTGGAGTGAAGTTTTTACTCAGAGCGTTTTGGATTACATTCTTAGCATAATCTTCGGCACCATCTGTTCTGGCTTTGGTAGCAAAACCAACTCCTTGGCCGAAGTCTTTTAGTTGCTTTACTCCTATGTTGGAAGTCATTATAATGAGGGTGTTTTTAAAATCCACCTTTCTACCTAATCCATCAGTAAGCTGTCCGTCATCCAACACTTGCAACAAGATATTGTAAACATCATGATGTGCTTTTTCGATCTCATCAAGGAGTATTACTGAGTATGGTTTGCGCCTAACTTTCTCAGTTAGTTGTCCACCTTCCTCATATCCTACATAACCCGGAGGCGCACCTATCAATCTACTGATTGAAAACTTCTCCATATACTCACTCATGTCTATCCTGACGAGCGAGTCCTCAGTATCAAACAAGTATCTTGACAAGGCCTTTGCCAATTCTGTTTTTCCTACCCCCGTGGGTCCTAAGAATATAAATGAACCAATTGGTTTCTTTGGATCCTTAAGGCCTACACGATTTCTTTGTATGGCCTTAACTATTTTCTTAATTGCTATATCCTGACCTATGATTTCTTTCTTAAGATCATCGGCCATCCCTACGAGCTTGTTGCTTTCATTTTGAGCTACTCGTTTAACCGGTATGCCAGTCATCATCGATACTACTTCAGCGATATCTTCCTCGCTTACAGGGTATTTTTTAGACTTAGCTTCTTCTTCCCAATCTGATTTAGCCTGCTCTAACTTCTTGAAGAGTTTGGACTCATGATCTCTGAGATCTGCGGCCTTTTCATATTGCTGACCTTTTACAGCCTTGTTTTTTTGTTCTCTTACCTCTTCGATTTGAGCTTCGAGCTCCTCGATGTACTTAGGGACATGGATATTCTTAAGATGGGTGCGAGCCCCAACTTCATCAAGTATATCTATGGCCTTATCTGGCAGGTGCCGATCACTGATATACCTATCACTGAGGTGTACACATGCTTCTATGGCTTCATCCATGTACGAGACATTATGAAACTCTTCGTACTTGGATTTTATATTATTGAGGATGTGGATTGCTTCTTCCGTAGATGGTGGCTCAACGAGAACTTTTTGAAATCGCCTATCCAAGGCACCATCTTTTTCAATGTATTGGCGATACTCATCAAGCGTCGACGCACCGATACATTGTAATTCTCCTCGGGCTAATGCAGGCTTAAATATATTAGACGCATCTAGCGATCCGGTAGATCCTCCTGCTCCTATGATAGTGTGTATTTCATCGATGAACAAAATAACATCTCTCGATTTTTCCAACTCATTCATTATTGCCTTCATACGCTCCTCGAATTGTCCCCTGTACTTAGTACCAGCTACCAGAGCTGCCAAGTCTAACATGACAATCCGCTTATCGTATAGAGTCCGAGATACTTTTTTCTCATTGATTCTCAGTGCGAGACCCTCAACGATGGCTGTTTTTCCAACTCCTGGTTCTCCTATTAGGATTGGATTGTTCTTCTTTCGTCGACTGAGTATTTGAGAGACTCTTTCGATCTCAGTTTCACGCCCTATGATTGGATCAAGCTTTCCTTCTTCTGCTAATCGAGTCACATCTCTTCCAAAATTATCTAAGACCGGAGTCCGAGACTTGGTATTTCCTCGTCTTGAAGTTCTACCGGTGTAAGATCCGGACTCTTCTTCATCCATAGGGATATCAGATTCTGCTGCCGACCCTTGGATATACTCAAATCCACCATCTTGATCTTGACTCACATATTCTAATTCAGTCTTGTAAGCATCATAATCTACATCAAAATGATCTAATATTTTTGACGCAAGATTCTCTTTATGTTTGAGTATCGAAAGCATCAAATGCTCCGGATTGATCTCATCATTCTTAAAGAGCTTAGACTCTAAAAACGTCACTTTAAGGACTTTTTCGGCGTGCTTATTAAGTGGTATATTACCTACATTAAGGCCAGTACTATCCCCTTTATTGGATTTGGTGGCTTCTTCAACTTTATATTTTAACTGTTGGATATCAAGATCCAGCGAGTTTAATACTTTGATCGCTATGTTATCTTTTTCTCTGATCATCCCTAAGAGCAAATGCTCTGTTCCTATATAGTCATGACCTAATCTCACAGCTTCATCTCTACTGAGTGAGATGATCTTCTTAACCTTTGGTGAGAATTTTCTATTCATAAATACTTATTGAATTCTGAGTCTTAACAATAATAACGTTAAAATGATCCTTTTATCTTTCAAAAAAGACATTTCGTGATAAGTCTTCGACAAATAAGCTAACAAAAATGTGCCAATCTAAGATTCGTGCTCTTTTGTCAGGTAGTTGTGAACTATCTCTGTTAAAATGACACCCATTTTAGCTTTAGCCCCATGATCCTCTGCCGCTTTTGACTAATACATTAAATGTAAGTATTATATGTTGTATTCTTTGGTTGTCCTATTCCATTAATTCGTACCGAATAAAAAGAATTAATTTTAGTGATATGGATCGCCTATATTTGTGCCTTTATAATTTGATCTTATGAAGTTTAGCTTAGATAAAAAAGACAGATATTCTATCCTCAGATTGGAAGAAGAAAACTTGAACTCTGTTTTGGCTCCTGATGTTAAAAGTGAGTTTGTATTCCTACGAAATGAAGGAGTTAGAAATCTAATATTGGATTTATCAGCTGTCAAGTATGTGGATTCATCAGGATTAAGTGCCATCCTCACGGCCAATAGATTGTGGAACGACTTTGGTGCGCTTGTGATTACGAATATAGATCATCCTGCCGTTCAAAAGTTAATAGAAATATCTCGACTACAGACGATTCTGACCATCGTGCCTACCCTTGCAGAAAGCGTAGATTATATCATGATGGAAGAACTACAGAAAGAGCTTTCTGGAGAAGAAGAATAAAAACAAGTTTGAATTATTAGTACTTGGTGCTAATTCTGCTTTACCTCAGAACGGTCGATTCCCATCGAGCTTTATTTTGACGTATGGTCATAACTCTATAGTCTTGGACTGTGGAGAAGGCTGTCAAATCAAAATGACTGAATATAAAGTAAAGAAATCTAAAATAGACTACATCTTCATTACACACATGCACGGAGATCACCTGTTTGGTCTCCCTGGGTTGCTGAACTCGATGAGCATGAATGATCGAGTTAGACCGATGACTATTGTTGGCCCTGTAGGAATTAAGGCTTATGTAGAATTTATCACTTCGATAACTGGAGGTCATTTCAGATTTGAACTGAACTTTATAGAGTTAGATAGAGATGGCCTTGTAGCCATAGGGATCTGTAGCGGCTTACAAGTATTTGCTTTTCCGCTGAAACATCGGATTCCCACGTATGGATATAAGTTTACTGAGATTATCACGTATAAAAATATCATCGTAGAGAAGATAGCAGAATATTCATTAACCCATGAAGAAATAGTTGTAGCCAAAAAGGGGGGTGATATCATGCGTGACGGTGGTATAATGATCAATAATGAAGACCTAACTTATCCGTTAGCAAGAAGTCGATCATTTGCCTATGTAACTGATACTATCTATGATCCAGAGATCATACCATATCTCAAGGGGTGTGACATGATCTATCATGAAGCGACTTATCTCGACAATCTCCGAGTTCAAGCTCGAGAGCGGATGCATGCTACCGCCAGAGAAGCTGCTCTGATAGCTACTCAAGCCAATGTTAAGAAGCTTATTATAGGTCATTACTCAAGCAGATATCGGGATTTAAACCCTTTGTTAGAGGAGGCTCGAGCTACAATGCCTGAAGCCCATTTGGCTATTGAAGGCCATACTTATGACATTGGTTAAAAAGTAATGAGGCGATCCAAAAAATCTAATAGCAAAAGCTCCAATTTTGATACCTCACCGTCAGCATAAAAATGCTCAGATAGGGTATCCATAATCTTTTGTTTTTCTTCTTTGTTTGGGATAAACTGTTGTTTATGACTCATGATAAAGTCCAGACACTCATACTCACCTAACTTGTTATAGAATGCATTGACCTCCTCAAAGATGTTTAAGTCTACCTTGCTTAATATCGCTTGGCGCTCGGATTCACTAAATTCTAAATCCGCATAGGACGCATGTATCAATAAAAAAGTGATGAATTGATCATAGGTCCAATCATCTTGAGCAGTGAGCATAGTAGGTATCGCTTTAATCCTTATTAATCTTGAGCAGATGGGATGTCGTCTATTAGTAGCAAGTCATCCGATCCTTCTGATTTGGCTAAGATAACGTTTTGATGCCCATTAGAGAGCCATAAGTGCTGTCCGTTTAACATTTCATTATAGGCACTAATCTGATAAAAAGCCTTAGAGTCTAGCGCTATTTCGGGACTTTTGCATTCTATCAGGATTATCGGTTCTATAGATGTATTAAATACAACAATATCATAGCGCTTTTTGACACTATAATAGTTGATCATTTTCTCTACAGCGATTAATTTTTTAGAGTATTTTTTTTCCTTGATCAAGAATTGAAGGATAGCTTGCCGGACAACTTCTTCTCGAGTAGAGATGAGCCACTTTTGTCGCACTATATCCCAGAAGTGATATTGACCATCTATATTTTTGAATCTTATATCATCGAGAAACGACTTGAGATTCATGACCCTAATTTTGTAAAATCACCTCATCCGCAGTGATCATCTTATCTGAGGATACCAA